>CANEVG010000199.1 GCA_947442095.1 Sphingomonadaceae bacterium | reverse complement strand
GGCCGATATCGGCTACGCCGATCGCCGCATCGCGTGCGCCGCAAGCTTCTTCGGCGCTGCTCCACAGCCGCGCCCGGTAGTTGCCATCGAACGCCACGCGTGCGCCGCGCGCGCGGAGGGAGCGCGCAAGCCCAAAAACTCTCTCGCGGTCACCGGGCGGCAGGATCGCCAACGTGATCAGGGAATAGCAGAGCAGATCAGCGCGTTCGGCACGCGCCAGAGCCTCCGCCATCCCAGGCACGCCAAACATGTCTCGCGCGGCACTGCTATCGCGCCAGTAGGCGAAGCTGCGCTCGCCATGGGCGTCGGTCGAAATGGCATAGAGCCCAGTGCTGCGGCTCGGATGATCGAGCACGACCGACGTATCCAACCCCTCTGCTGCCCACCTTGCCTTCAGGTCAGCACTCAGCGGATCCTGGCCGAGCGCGGTAAGGTAGGCCACATCGTGACCGGCACGTGCCAGATGAATCGCGGTGTTGAGCGTGTCGCCGCCAAACCCGAGTTGCCAGGCGTCACCCTTCGACACGAGTTCCAGCATGCCTTCACCGATGACGACGATGCGGGCCATGGCTTACCGGCAGGCTAGATTGCGAGCAACGGAGACCGCGTAAATTGCGATTCCGGGGCCGGGTATGGAAACCGTGCCAACCACTGGCGATCCGCCAAGTGCAGTGGGCGTGCCGTCCGGCGCAAGCCCGGGCGCTATGCCGTTGGTCAGTACGGCGCGGGTCTCGAGCGACTGGCGCGTCATGGCCCAGGCCAGCCCGTTGCCGCCGAGGCTGAACTGCTGCGGTGCTTCGCCGGTGTTCAGCGCCATGACTGCAACTCCGCCGGACCTGTCGCCGAGGCACTGCGCATAAAGCCGCAGCGCAGGCGAAGGTGTTCGCCTTCGGCTTTCAGATAGGTGTTGTTCGCCCAGGTGCCGGAAACCTGCAGAAAGCTAGGCCCGAGCGCCTTGGCCATCGCCACCAGTTGGGATCGGCAAAGTCGATTGGCGGACGCTGGCCATAGCGTTCGCTGGCTGGGCCGCCATAGGGTGCCCAGAAGCGCCCCCCCGGTCACTTCGACCATCTCGATGTTGTAGCCCTGATAGCGCGCGTCGATGTTGGCGAGCTTCGCCAGCCAACCAAGGCCGAGGCCTTGAGCCGGAACCGGAGCAGGGCGGTTCCCGGCAAGCGCGATAACCGCGGTGGCAGCGAGCAGTGTCCTGCGTATCGTCATCTTACCAGCTCCACATCGTGCCGTCTTCCAGCCGGGCGACCGGCAGGTATGCGGGCTTGTACGGGTACTTCGCGGCGAGCTTCTCGTCGATGTCGACGCCGTGGCCGGGCGTTTCGCCGCAGAACAGCTCGCCTTTGTCGAAGTGATAGTCGTGCGGGAACACCGCATCGGTTTCTTCACTGTGGCGCATGTATTCCTGAATGCCGAAGTTGGGCACCCAGGTGTCGAAGTGCAGCGCGCAGCCCATGGTCACGGGCGAAAGGTCGGTCGCGCCGTGGCAACCGGTGCGAATCTGGTGCATCGCCGCAAGGTCCGCGATCCGGCGCAAATGGGTGATCCCGCCCGCGCCGACCACGGTGCAGCGGATATAGTCGATCAGCTGGTTCTGGATGAGGTCCTTGGCGTCCCAGATTGTGTTGAAGATCTCGCCAACGGCCAGAGGCGTTACCGTGTGCTGGCGCACCAGCTTGAAGGCTTCCTGATTTTCCGCCGGGGTGCAATCTTCCAGCCAGAACAGCTGATAGGGCTCCAGCATCTTGCCCAGATTGGCCGCTTCCTGCGGGGTGTAGCGGTGATGACCATCGTGGAGCAGGTGGTGATCGAAGCCATACGTCTCGCGCAGCTTCTCGAACAGTTTGGGCACATAGTTCAGCGCTTTTCGCGTGTCCCAGCCGGTGACCGAAGGCAGCGCAGCATCGGCCGGTTCGTAATAGAGCTTGCCCCGTCCGACACCATAAGCGTCCTTCACGCCGGGCACGCCGGTTTGCGCGCGGATCGCCTTGTAGCCCATGTCGATGTAAGCCCCCACGGCTTCGACCGTCTCGGCAATGTCGCTGCCGCTGGCGTGGCCATAGACCATGACCCCATCGCGGCTGCGCCCTCCGAGCAACTGGTACAGCGGCATCCCGGCCATCTTTGCCTTGATATCCCACAGCGCCATATCGACGGCGGCAATCGCGCGCATGGTGACCGGGCCGCGCCGCCAATAGGCGCCCTTGTAGAGGTATTGCCAGATGTCCTCGATCCGCCGGGGATCCATGCCAATCAGACAAGGCACGACATGCTCTTGAAGATAGGCAACAACGGACAACTCGCGCCCGTTCAGCGTGGCATCGCCAATTCCATAGACCCCCTGATCGGTCTCGATCTTGAGCGTGACGAAGTTCCGCCCCGGGCAGGTGACAATGACGCGTGCGGAGGTGATTTTCATCCGAATCCCCAAGCCAATTCGAAAGCCATGCGATAAACACTGCTTGACCAGATCGGTTGATCCTGTCAACATAATTGGTAAGGCCAAAAGGGATTGAGATGAATGACACTCCTGACAAGCGCCAGGACCGGCTCTATCAAGACCTCGCCCGCAATCTGCTGGATGAGCTGTCGTCGGGCCGCTACCCTGTTGGCGCTCGTCTGCCAGCCGAACGGGAACTGGCAATCAAGTACAATGTTAGCCGCCCCACTGTGCGCGAGGCCATGATCGCGCTGGAAGTGCAGGGTGTCGTTGAGGTCAGGGTTGGCTCGGGTGCGTATGTGCGCCGCCTGCCTGGCAAGGAAGATGTGCCCGGGTTCAACATCACGGCATTCGAACTGACCGAGGCCCGCCTTATCTTCGAAGGCGAAGCGGCAGCGCTGGCGGCCACCCAGATCACGGATGATGAACTGGTCGAGATCGAGAGACTGGTCGCAGCCATCGCGCAGGAAAATCTGGTCGCCAACGGCGCTGAACTGGCTGACCGGGATTTTCACCTCGCCATTGCAAAGGTCACGCGCAACACCGCGATCTATCAAGCGATCGAACACCTCTGGGACTTGCGCTCGACCTCACCCGAGGCCGCTCTGCTCCATGAAAAAGCGCGCACCGCCAATGTAAAGCCGGTGGTCGACGAGCACACAGCTGTCCTTGTCGCGCTGCGTAATCGCGATCCAGTTGCAGCGCGAGCCGCCATGCGTGCACATCTCAGCCAGGTAATCGACAGCTTGCTCTTCGCCACCGAAGAGCGTGCGATCGAGGAAGCGCGTCTGGCCGCCAAAGCGCGCCGCCAGCGCTATTCCCAGTCGGTCGCATGACCCGACACCTCGACCTGCATCCCGACCGGCTGTTGCCTGCCGATCCGGCAACGCGGGCGCTAGCGCGCGCGCTTTATGCAGATGTTGTCGGGCTGCCGATCGTCAGCCCGCACGGCCACACCGATCCAGCGTGGTTCGCGGGTAACGAGAAATTCGGCAACGCAGCCGAGCTTCTGCTGGAGCCTGATCACTACGTCTTCCGCATGCTCTACTCGCAAGGCGTGCCGCTGGATGCCTTGGGTGTCGGCGTATCGGCCGCCGATCCCCGCGAAGCATGGCGGCTTCTTGCCGAGCGGTATCACCTGTTCCGCGGGACGCCGTCTCGGATGTGGCTTGACTGGATCTTTGCCGAGGCCTTCGGAATGGAGGTACGGCTGAATGCGGAAACCAGCGACCTCTATTTCGACACGATCACGGGGCAGCTTGGCACAGACGCTTTTCGTCCACGCGCGCTGTTCGAACGCTTCAACATCGAAGTCATCGCGACAACCGAGAGTCCGCTCGATAGTCTTGAGCATCACCAAGCAATAAGAGCGAGCGGGTGGAAGGGAAAGGTGATCACCGCTTATCGCCCCGACCCGGTCGTCGATCCTGAATTCTCCAATCCCAATGGGGGCTTTCGGACCAACATTGACCGCCTATCCGAACTCACCGGCGAGGATTGCACCACCTGGAGCGGTTACCTTGCCGCACATCGCCAGCGGCGCACGGTCTTCGCTTCCATGGGTGCGACAAGCACCGACCATGGCCACCCCACCGCGCTGACTGCCAATCTCTCGCGCGGCGAGGCAGAGCGTCTGTTCCAGACTGTGATTTCTGGCACGTTCAGTGAGTTCGAGGCAGAGTTGTTCCGCGCCCATATGCTGACCGAGATGGCCGCGATGAGCATCGATGACGGGCTTGTGATGCAGATCCATCCGGGTGCCTTCCGCAATCACAACGAAGGCCTGTTCAAGGCGTTTGGCCGGGATGTGGGCGCGGATATTCCCATGCGTACCGACTATGTCTACGCTCTGAAGCCCTTGCTTGATCGCTTCGGCAATCATCCCGGGCTGTCGATCATTCTCTTCACCTTGGACGAAAGCGCCTATGCGCGGGAACTCGCGCCACTTGCCGGGCACTATCCGTGTCTCAAGCTCGGGCCAGCATGGTGGTTTCATGATAGCCCCGAGGGCATGCGCCGCTTCCGCCGTGCGACCACCGAGACGGCCGGCTTCTGCAACACTGTCGGCTTCAACGATGATACCCGCGCTCTCCTTTCCATCCCGGCCCGCCACGACGTCGCCCGGCGCATCGATTGCGGCTTTCTTGCCGAATTGGTGATGGAGCACAGGATCGAGGATTGGGAAGCAGCCGAACTGGCCCGCGATCTTGCGTACAACTTCGTGAAGCGTGCCTACCGGCTGTGAGCGACCTGCGCCTCAATCCCTTTGCGCTGGCGACATTTGCGCCGGGTGACGCCGCCTGCTTCGACTATGACCGTGAGGCGCAGGCAACTGGCATCGTCCACTTCGGCATCGGTGCGTTTCACCGCGCCCATCAGGCGTGGTACACGGATCGCGCCATGTCGGCGGGCGATCGCGACTGGGCAATCACCGGCGTCTCGCTGCGCTCTGGCGAAGTGGCGCACCTGATGAATCCGCAGGAGGGGCTTTACACCGTCACCGAACGCGCGAGCGGGGCAGCAAGCACGCGGATCATCGGTGCGGTAAGAGACGTAATAGTCGCGCCATACGAGCCGGAGGCAGTGGTCGCCGCGCTTGCTGCGCCTGCAACGCGCATCGTCAGCTTCACCATCACCGAGAAAGGCTATTGCCGCGCTGCGGACGGCAGCCTCGATTCCGCGCTGGCGGGTGACGAGAGCGTGTACCACTACCTCCAGCAGGGGCTGCGCCGACGCCGCGATGCCGGGCTGCCCGGCCTGACGCTGATGAGCTGCGACAACCTCGCCGAAAATGGAAAGCAGCTAACCAGGTTCATGGGCGAATACCTGAAGCGCTGCGATCCGGCCCTGCTGGCATGGTTCGAGGCGGCATGTACCTGCCCCTCGACCATGGTTGACCGAATTGTTCCCGCCACGACGGCAGATGATCGCGATGCCGTTGCCGAGACACTTGACGGCCTTCGGGATGAAGCCGCGGTCCTGACCGAACCGTTCAGCCAGTGGGTGATCGAAGATAGCTTCGCAAACGGGCGTCCGGCTTGGGACAAGGTTGGCGCCCAGTTTGTCGCCAATGTCCAGCCCTATGAAACCGCCAAGCTCAGGATGCTGAACGGCGCACATTCGCTGCTCGCCTATGTGGGACTTTCGCACGGCCACACCTACGTCCATGAGGCCGTCCGCGATCCCGCGATCCGTTTGCTGGCCGAGCAACTCATGCGCGAAGAGGCCGCTCCCACCATCATCGCCGCGCCTGGGCAGGATCTTGCCGCCTACACCGACGCGCTGATCGAGCGCTTTGCCAATCCAGCACTCCAGCACCGCCTCATTCAGATCGCCATGGATGGTAGCCAGAAGATCCCGCAGCGCTGGCTTGAAACGTTAGCGGCCAACCAGCGGCAGGGTTGCGAAGCGGTGTCAATTCTCGAAGGGATTGCCTGCTGGATCAAGCACCTGCGCGGAGTGAATGGGCGAGTCGATGATCCCATGGTGCTGGACTTGCAGACGGCAGTGCAGACGGACAATCCGGTCACGGCACTATTCGGTACAAACGGCCATTTAGCCTCCGCCTGGGTCCCTAGTGAGACCGAAAGAACGGCCATCGTATCTCGCCTTGCTTGATCGCAGCGAAGGGACTTCTAGCAAGCCGGTTATGGCACTTGAGGTGCTATAACTGGCCTGCTCGAAGTCATTGCGCGGGGCAGGCTCAAGGGCTCCTGCATCCAAAGGTGGCCAGCAGGCGGAACGCTTGGTGTCAGGTAATGGCAAAAAGCTGCCACCGTATGTGTCACGCGGGAACCACCGGTAAGTCCCACAGTCCGCCCAGACCGTCGGTAGCGAGCCGATACCACGCAAGTCAGGTTTACATGTGAAGTTTAGTTCCGCCACTCCTTGCTCGAAGGCGGACGGTGCGTGCGCTCAATACCAATCGTGTGACGCCCTGACTCGCCTGGGGATTCCCAAACGCGCGGAATTATGATTCGTTGGCCTGTCATTTGACGGGAGGCGATGATGGCGATTGGGATAGTGCGCAACGATCTGGACGCGGCAGGTTTGCGGGCAGCAGCTTCTGCGAGCCGTGATAGTTCTGCGGCGCGTCGGATGCTGGCGCTGGCGCTTGTTGTGGAAGGCGTGGATCGCACGACGGCGGCGCGAACTT
>CANEVG010000198.1 GCA_947442095.1 Sphingomonadaceae bacterium | reverse complement strand
GCGAACTGGCCGCGCTCGTTGGTTTGCCCGGACGGCGGCCCGATCTGGTGATGCGGTTCGGTTATGGGCCAGAGCTGCCATGGTCACCGCGCCGTCAGGTTGCTGCCGTGATCGAGGCGTGATCGAGGCGTGACAGCGCTTTTTGCGCTGAAACTGAACCACACCATTATCTGGGCATTCTTCGTGGTGGCGATCGCTGCCATCTGGTTTTTCGCGGCAACGGGCGATCTGACTGGCGCAAGCTGTACGATTGGCGTGGTGATGGTCGAAGTCGCCGGGCTCGCCCTCACCCAGGGCCGTTGTCCGCTGAGCGGTGTTGCCGAGCGGCTGACGCCGGATCGCGGTGCCAGCTTCGACATTTCTCTTCCGGAACAGCTTGCCGGGCGGACCAAGCCGATCTTCGGGCGGCTGTTTCTTGGCGGGGTGCTCTTCACGGTTCTGCGCTGGTTCTACGGATTGCATTCCTCGCAGTGCATCGGATCTGCTGCCGCCGCTATGGCCGGGCGTTCCTCGCGGTGCCCGCAACCCGCGCAAGTCCAGACTTCGGCGCGGGTCAGCAAGGTGGGCGACGCGCACCACGCGCAAGGCAGGCCGGCAAGGTGTCCGGTCACGCCGAAGCCGGGCCGCTTGCATTCCAGGCAGCGGCTGCGCGCGCGGCGCACGAGGTCGATCATCGCGCGCTTGATCGCGCGGATGCGGCGCGGATTGCGGTGCGCGCGCATGTCGGTTTCGATATGCGCCGCGCCAGTGGCGGTCATGGCGGCCTGTGCCGCGGCGGCCAGCGCGTCATGGTCCGTGATTTCCTTGATCAGCGTGAGGTCTGGCGCGGGCCGGCCCTCGCGCACGCCCATCACGACAACGCCATGCGCCGGAAAGCTGGCGCGTTCGGCAAAGGCGAGGGCCGCTGCGCTGTCGGTCACCACGGCATGCGCGAAGTTGGTGTCCATCGTGCTATGCTGGCCCACAAGTTCCAGCCCGCTTTCGCGGTCGATCAGCATAACCAACTCGCGGCCCAGCGCGGCGAACGGCACGTGCGGATGCGGCCCGAAGCTGCCTTCGCTGGCGAGCGCGACCTCGACATCGGCGGCAAGCGCAAAGGCCGCCGCGATCTTGGCGCGCGCGGCATCGAGCGGCGAACCGGCGCGCGCCACATCACGGCTGAACGTGCCGAATGCATCGGTATCCAGCCCCGGCGCGACGTCGACCGACAGGCCAAGGAACCGCGCTGCAAGCGGCGCGATGACCCGCTCCTTGCCGTGCATTGTCGCCAGCAGCGCGCGCGCGCCTTTATAGAGCGGCGGCGGTGGGGCCATGGCTCAGTCTGCCATTTCCGCCGCCGCCCTGGTCGGCGCAGGCTCTGCCAAGGTTTCCCACTGCAGATCGCCCCTATAGCGCCAAGCCATCTGCCCGGCATCGTCCAGCCCGAACAGGTGCAGCCAGCGATTGTCGAACAGCGCGCGCACGCCTGGGTGCTTTTCCAGGATCGCGTTCATCGCCTCGCGCGGGGCCTCGATGCACACCGAGAGGCGCAGCGGTTCGTGAACCAGCGCGGAGCCATTGTGAACCGATTGCCACGGCAAGCCGGCGCGCAAGGTGCCGCCGTTGCCTTCGATCACGCCGATCCCGCCAATCACGTTGTGCAGCAGCTTGTTGCCGCCGCCGAACAGGTCCGGCGCAACGCTCGAACCATAGTATTGCAGGCTGATCCAGCTGGCGACCACGACCGGCGCCGTCATGATCAACTCCAGTACGCCGAAGCCTTCGTCTTGCTGCCAGACATAGTCATGCAGGAACGCCCGGCCTTCGAGGCTGCGCCCGGCGGTGCGCTGACGCGGTGCGGCAATGAACGCCTTGCATCCGGCCAGCGCCCATTCCGCGCGGGTTTCCGACCAGTCGCGGCTGCGCTTGATCACGCTGCCGTCGGTGCTGGCCCTGGGAAGACGCAGGGCGCGTTCGCTGCGGGTCATCACGGCAGCGGCAGCCAGCCAGGCCTGCGCCTGCGCGATGGCAGCGTCGTGGGCCGGGGATGGCTGGTCCTCGGTGTAAAGCGAGACAGTGTCGGTTGTCGTGTCATGCAGCGCAGGCACGAACAGCGTGCCAGAAGGGATTACGATGCCCTGACGGAGCAGCCCTGCGCGCACGTCCTCCTCATTGAGCAGGGCGGCAAGCAGGCGGGCGTTCACCTCGCCCGAATAGCCGCCGCAGGCCCCGCAATGCAGCCCGCTGGCATGGGGATTGTTCACGACATTGGCCCCGTGGCCGACAAGCAGCACCAGCGGCGCGAAACCCTGCGTGAGCGACATGGCCTTGAGGATCGAGGCCGCCATCGTGATGCGCGTGGGCAGATTGGGGGCGGGATCGGCAAAAGGCTTGGGATCGCGCGGCACCGGATTGGCTTTCAGCCCCAGCGCATCCTTGATCAGCTTGCCGATATAGATCGGGCCGGCCGCCTCGACGAAGGCGAACGAGGAGACCGCGGCCAGCTTGAACCGGCCCCAGGCGCGTGCGGCACGCGCGGTGTGGCGGCTGTGCTGCGCGCCCTCGCCATCGGTGCGCGAGGTGAGCCCGGCATTGAGCAGCACCGGCAGCCGGTGTTCGGCGACATCGGAGGCATAGCGCCGGTGCGAGGCGGTGAGCCCGAAAAAGCCCGCGAAGCCCAGCGTCTGGATACGGCGATCCAGCGCCTCGAGCGCGCGGCGATAGACTTCAGAGCGCACGTCGATGCAGAAGGCGGCCTGCAGCACCGGAGTTTCGCGTTCACGGCTTTCTCCCCGCAGGTTGGGCGTGTGGGCCAGCGTGTGCGCGATAGCGCGCTGTCCAGCCCGTTCACAGGCCTCCTGCAGGACCGAATCGATGATCTCATCCGTGGTCGGCGCAACCGGTTCTTCATAGTTTGCAAGTGCGGCCAGCCAGTCGGCACCGATCTGCGGTGCATAATGGTCCAGCAGCGCATGGTCCCACAGAAACCGGATGGTGAGAAAGTCGGACAAGGTCGTATCGGTGCCGCCGGCCAGTTCGGCCTGCCACAGTTCATAGCGGGCAACCTGTGCCCATCCGCCCAGCGTGATCAACAGGCGATGGAAATAGGTTTCGAGGCCTGCAGCCGGGAAATCGAGCGCCTGGACCGCGCGGGCCAGTGCCTCTCCGGCCCGTTCCGGCGCATCCGCCACGAATGCGCCGAAGCCGGAAAGCCCTGCGATTTCGGGCGTGAGATCATGAGTCGCCACCGCTTGCCAGGCGGCATAGGCACCCTTGCCGCGGGGTGCGGCCCACAGCGCCTGGCCCTGATCGAAATACCCGCCAGCCCAGGCGCCAAAGCGTTCGGCAATGATGCCTGGCCAATCGATGCCCGAAGCCTTTGCAGCCAGATCGGCGGCGGTCGGGATTGGCTTCGCCGGTTCCGGATCGTGGGCCATGCCTGCGATCAGAGCCGCAAGCGATGATGGCTTTTCCGTATGCGGCGAGGCTGCAAGTGCGGCGGCTAGATCGGCCTCGGTGATCGCACCGCTGGCCAGCCGTTCGCGGTACCAGCTGCGCGGCATGGTCACCGGCGTACCGGCGGTGCGGGCGAGCAGCGCGGCCGTTTCAGCCAAGGTCTGCCCGGACTGCCCGAGATAGGGATTGACCGCGACGCTCGAGGCCAGCGGCCAGACTGGCGGAATGGCGCGCCCGGCGCTGTCCGCTGCGGCTTTGAGCTGCGCCATGGTGCTGGCGAGATCGGAAGAGGGCATCAGCATGGGTCGGGTTTCCTTTTCGGTCACGCGGATTTGCGCAGGGCCCAGCCGCCGAGCAGCCGGTCGAACATGGCGTTGGCATAGAGGCCATTGGAGAGGTGGACCCTGAGGCCCGCCGCGGCCGGGTGATAGGCCCAGAGCGGGAACATCGACTGTCCCACCGCGACGAGGCCGAAGCTCAGCACCGCCAGCACCATCAGCGTCCATTCCAGCGCATCCGGCGCTGGGGTTGCAGGCAGTGTGCCTGCCGTAAGCCAGAGCGCGAACGCGTGGAGCGCAAAGTAGCCGACCGAAGCCGCGAGCGCATAGACGCCCATGCGCTGGGTCAACGCGCGCGGCGCCCTATCGGCAAGACCCTGGGCAAGCAGATAGGCGACGCCGAAGATCAGGATCGCACCCAGCGCGGCCGCCTGCGGCGACTTGTGGCCGCTACCGAACACCGCGTCGGAAGCAATGCTCATTATCGCGAACATGCCCAGCGCAGCAATAAAGGCGCGGGCCACCGCGCCTGGGCGGGGGACGGCCACGGGCCCCGGCCGCCGTGCTGCCGCGATCGTCTCCACCGCGCTGCCCGATGCGAGGAAGGCGTGCGCCTTGTAGAGCGAGTGCAGCGCGATGTGCAGCAGCGCGAGCGGGAACAGCGCGAGGCCGCACTGCATGATCATGAAGCCCATCTGGCCCACGGTCGACCAGGCGAGCGAGGTCTTGATGGCGGGCTGGGTCAGCATGACAAGGCCGCCGAACAGCGCGGTGAACCCGCCGACAATGACCAGCATGGCAAGCACGGCAGGCGAAAGCAGCATGACATCGGCAAAGCGGATCAGCAGGAACCCGCCGGCATTGATCACGCCGGCATGGAGCAGCGCGGACACCGGGGTCGGCGCTTCCATGACTTCGGTCAGCCAGCCGTGCAGGGGGAACTGCGCTGACTTGAGCAGCGCGGCAATGGCCAGCAGCCCGGTGGCGATTACGGCCATGGACCCGCCCGCGCCAGCGCGCGCGGCGCCAAGAATGGCGGAGATATCGGTGGTGCCATAGGCAAGGAAGAGCAGCACGGAAGCACCGATCAGCGCGGCATCGCCGGCGCGGGCGGTGACGAACTTCTTGCGCGCCGCGCGCTGCGCCGCGACCCGTTCGGGATAGAACAGCAGCAAGCGGTGCAGCGCGAGGCTTGTCGCGATCCAGGCCGCCACCAGCTGGGTCAGCGAGCCTGCTGACACCAGCAGCAGCACCATGGCAAGCGTGGTGCAAAGCCAGGCCATGAAGGTGCCCTGCCGCGCCTCACCATCAAGATAGACCGCTGCATAGCGCACCACGATCCAGCCGATGAAAGAGACCAGCGTCATCATCACGGCGCTGACGACATCGAACTGGAGGGCAAAGCCTGCCGGAAGGCTGACCGTGTTCGGGCCAGCTGTGTTTGGGTCGGCCGTGATCAGCAGCGCCGCAGCGCCCAGCACGCAGCCGATCGGCAGCAGCGCCAGCACTTCGATGAACGCGAGCGCGCGGCGGCCGATGCGGCCGGGTTGCGCAAATCCGATTGCGGCTGCCACCAGCAGAAGCAGTGGCGGGGCGAGAGACAGGAGATGGATCGGCATGGTGAAGGCTCCGCAAACCGGCCTGATGGCCGCGCCGCCCTCGTAACGGACTAGGTCTGATGCAAAAAATTCATTGTTAAGCGAATAACGTTCGTTTTAAGGAAACGATATGGCCGAATTCAACTACAACCATCTCCGCTATTTCTGGGCGGTGGCGCAGGATGGAAACCTGTCGCGCACCGCGCAGCGGCTGAACGTTTCGCAGTCCGCGCTTTCGGTGCAGATCCGCAAGCTGGAGGACCGGCTGGGCCATGCCCTGTTCGAACGGCGCGGGCGCGCGCTGCACCTGACCGAGGCTGGCCGCATCACGCTCGATCATGCAGAGGCGATCTTCGCCACCGGCGATGAACTGCTTGGCAGTTTGCGCGAAACCGGCTCAGCGCGGCAGGCGGTGCGGATCGGCGCACTGGCCACGCTTTCGCGCAACTTCCAGATCAGCTTTGTCCGCCCCTTGCTAGCGCGCACAGATATTGAAGTGGTGCTGCGTTCGGGGAGCGAGGCCGAACTGCTGCTGGCGCTGCAGTCGCTATCGCTCGATGTGGTGCTGACCAATCAGGCCCCGGCGAGTGACGCCTTGACCCCGTTCATCGCGCACAAGCTTTCCGAGCAACCTGTCAGCCTGATTGGCGCGCCTGTGCTCTTGGGGGGGGCGCGCGCGGTGGCCGATCTGCTGCGTCTGCATCCGGTGATCCTGCCGATGACGGGCACGAGTGTGCGCACCGGTTTCGATGCACTTGTCGATCGGCTCGGGCTGCGCCCGCAGATCGCCGCCGAAGTGGACGACATGGCCATGATGCGCTTGCTGGTGCGCGAAGGCTATGCGCTCGCCGTGCTCCCGCCGATCGCGGTGCGCGACGAGCTGCGGGCTGGCGTTCTGGTTGAGGCCGAAGCGCTCCCCGGCATTGCCGAGACGTTCCTTGCCGTCACCACCCAGCGGCGCTTTCCCAACCCGGTCGTGCGCGATCTGATCGAGACCGCGACGCGAGCCTAGCGACAGATGACGTCAAGGTGCCGAGTAATTGTCCGCCCCTTGCATTAGACGATCAGGCTGAGCTTGCGCCGAATATGGCGTGTAAGGGATTGCATCCCGACAAGCGCGCTGTGCCCACGGCTGTCCGCCGCTTCAATGGTCACGACATCCGCCTCAATCTGGCGCATCGGCACCTATCGTTCTCAATCGCCAGCGACAGCCGCGAAGGAGATTGGGCATGGGTCAGAGTGAGCCTTTGGAAATCAGGAAGACCATCAGGCGGCACCAGCTGCGCGAGATGGTGCCCTTGGCCGACAGCACAATCT
>CANEVG010000197.1 GCA_947442095.1 Sphingomonadaceae bacterium | reverse complement strand
CACTCGAAACTGGGCGGACGCACCCCCGCCGAGATCGCCGGCCAACGGGGTTGGGGGCATGCCCCCAACCCCGTTGCCATCACATCAACCATCAGCCATCAAAGCAAAGGACTCTACTTCTGAACGGTACCAATCAGGGGTGCACGTCAGCGACAACGAGGCCCCCTATCTCCTGGATGCGTCGCGCATGGTGTGGCGGCGTTGGGCCGGCTTGCGGCCGACAGGCATCGATCGCATCTGCCTGGCCTGGCAACAGCATTATGGCGCGCAGTCACAGACGGCGCTGTTCCATCGCCGCGGCTGGCATATCCTGCCAATGGCCGCATCACAGGCGCTGTTTGCCCTCCTGGAGGAGGAAAGCCTGCGCGATCAGTTCCGCCGGCGCTTCTTTGGCTGGGCCGCCCGCAATCTGGGGCGTGGCAAAGCGTGCAGATAGATATCAGACATTGCTCGCATAAAGGACTGGTAAGGGGGGCGATAGCGTTCGACGAACGCGGCTCCAACATCATTTCCGAGGAAATGCTCTATCGCATCCACTATCGGCATTTTCTCGGACGCCTCCCGCAAAATCGTTCGGGCAGCAAGGCCGTCAGGGGTATTCGGCAATTTGCGATACGCGTCTGAAAGCCAGGGGTGGATGCCAGGGTTCGTCCGCTTGCTGGCGCTGATTTGAAGCGGCTTTCCCAGCATGTCTGCAAAATCCGCCACTGCATCGAGCGCATATTCGCGAACCACCAACGCCTGTCGGCCGAAGACGTCGGCCCACTCCTCAATCCGCTCCGCAAATCTTGTCGCCTCGAACGCGAAGTCGGTCAGCAAGAAATCGCGGAAGCTCAGCGGCGTCGCGCCTTCGGCAACGGCGTGATTATAGAGGGAAACCATATAGTCTACTGGATCTCGTGTATATATAATCACATATACCGGAAATTCCGATAGAATCGTTGCCAATTCTTTCATGTCATGTTTTGAAATCAGTGACAGGTCCTCGGTTGACAATATCGTAATAAGCCCCAGTTTTTCGTTCTCACGGAGAATATTGGTGTAGTGCCGGCAAACCTCGTCAACCTGATAAGTCCGGTCCTTCCAAGGGGCATCCTCGTTCAGGAAGCACCAGGCAAGTTCGCCGTGCGAGGGATAAGAACACAACGGTTGCGGATAAGAAATGCCATGTTCCAGCAATGATGTTTGGTCTTCGTAGAAGAATTCTTGAACTGCAGACGATCCGGTCTTGTGGAAGCCTATATGAAGGACAACGGTCATGAACTTACCTTCAGTGAAAAACGTTCACTCTCAAATTGGATGAGCTATTGCGGATTGCAACCGCTGCTGTAACCTCTCCCTGCCGGATCAGGCCCGCAACTGAAAAATTACAGGCGCAGATTTGCGCGCAAAAGGCTGGAGGCAACGTCTGGCACGCACAGCGCTAAGTCAAGAGTTCAACGGGGTCGAAATCCGTCTCGAACGGATAGCGTCTCATTGCCTGTATGAATAGCCTCATCTGTTCGTCGCTGACATCGAGCCTGATTGCGGCAGAGTTGTAGGCCAGTTGCGTCCCGAAAATCTTGCTTCCCGGCCAGTGCGATACGGCCAGATTGACGCCTCTGACCGGGGCAGGCGATGGAACGTCGTAAATGACACAGTCGGCAATCCAACGTTCCATCATCTGACTGTCTTGCAGCACCACCCAACTGCCATGCGGCAGGGCACGCTGGAGGTAGATGAGGTCCAGGAGCGGCCAAGGATGTACATGGCCGCCATCCACAAACGCGACGATCGGGCCGTCAGTCCGATACTCCGGCGTGAAGCGTCGCCGAAGTAGCGTTTCACTGGTGATTTCCGTGTTCAGCGACCAGTGGCGGCCCAGTTCGACATGGTGCGTGTAAAGGTAGTTGCCAATCACCTTTTCTGGGGAATATTCTTTGCGCAAATCAAAACTATGCAGGAAAATTCCATCGTCCAGCAATCCGGCGCGATCCGCATAGCTAAGGATAAATGATGAAGACCAACCGGACGCAACGCCAATTTCGATCATTTGCACAGGACGGACATATTCCATCACGGCAGCGAGGACCGTTGCATCGCCCGCCGTGATTGGCCCGCCGAACACGCCCGGCTTTACGTCAGAAAAGAAACACTTCACCCCAGCGAGCAAACGGGAACGTTCACTTTCATTGAGTTCAGGAAATGCCAGAGCAGGCCAGGATAAAATCAGTGCATCATCGTCCAGTTCATTGCCGTAGAAGATATTCTGGAGCAGTCCGTTCGCCATATCGATCAATCCCCCTGGTCCTCACGATGAAACGGATTTCTTGAATTCATCTGGGCAGTATCGGTGCAATTTTTTTGCCGGAAGCCGTCAGCGGAGCGATCGAGGATTTCATCGATTCTGAGCTCTCACGCCAAATCGGGATGTGCAAGCAGAAACGCATGAAACCAGCCTGAAGGACGCACGCCCACGGCTGCCCCTGCACCACAAAGCGCCGCAGCAGCGCCGGTCGAAGTGGCGATCAGCATCCAGTGCCCCCAACCAATCCAGCCTGCGCCTGCTGGTTTCGGCACCACGCCATGACCGACTCATTGCTGTCTGAGGCGGCGAGAAACGGTGACTGCGTATAGCTGGGCAAGGTTGGCGGCAGGTCGTTGAGCGATCCACCGCTCAGGCAGAAATCCACCGCATTAACCGCGGTGTCCATTTCCCAGGCCATGGTGCGGTTCGCGGCAACGGTAATGCTGCGCTTGGAGCGCTCTTGCCAATTCTGTTCATCGCCCAGCAGATTGAGCATGGCCGCGGCGAGTGATTCAGCCGTCTGAAAGGCAAGCAAAGCCGTGCCGTCCGCATAATCGAACAGGTTGTTGTAGCGGTAGACGTCAACTGGCACACAACCCGCTGCCATCATTTCAAACGGTATCCGGGAGGGGTTGCTAAGGCTCAAACACAGCCCGATCTTTGCGGTGTTATAGAGCACGTTGAGCTCGTTGAGATCCTTGACGAGACCGAGATGGCGATAAGACCAGGACGTAACGGGGCCTTCGGTCGAACCGTAGAAACTGATTACAACGTCAGGGCGCTGGCGCTTGACGAGGTCGAGTGCAGCCAGACACAATTCCGGTGCGCGCCGCCACTTTTCTGGCTGATACAGGACCGCGATCTCATTACGGCGCGGAAACTGCCTGATCAGCTGCGGGTTGGAAATCGGGTGGTAAATGCCCGTGTCCACGCCCAGCCCGCCGGTGGCGGCGCCGATTCCGTACTGCGAACGCAGCACGTGCGGGAGCCAACGGCCGACGCAGATCGCATTCAAGCCCAAAGTATAGGAGTTTTCGGCGCGCAGATAACCGTCACTGAGCGGATTGAACACCGCCTCCAGATCCTGAATGAAATAGAACTTGGGGACATCCTTCGGCAAAAATTCAACGAGGTAACCGGCAGAATTCCAAATCGTGGCGAATGCGGCGCTCGGCGTAACGCCGGCCTGCCAGCTATCGTGCAAGCGGATATCGCTGCCGAAAAGCTCTTGCTCCTTATATTCGAAGTTACCTCGCGCTTCTGAAAAAAGGTCGACTCTGTAGCCCGCAGCGTCAAGAGCGCGGGCAAGCATGTAAATGGTCCGATGGCCGCCAGAGCCAGCGATCGGGGGGGGCGCATAGATCGCGATCGACTCGCCAAGGCTGCGCACCACAGCAGGAGCCCGGACCAGACCGGAATGGCGCGGCAGCGCGAGCCGAAAGTCGAGCGGGAGGTCGGCGATCGCTTTGCGCGTGCTGTCTGCCCGCGTCCATGCTTCAGGCCACGGGGTCATGGCGAGGATCTTGCGGACCCCGGCGTGAAGATCCGCTGGCTGTTCTGCATCCAGTTTGGCGAGATCGTAAGACATTGACTGGACCTTGCCAGTGCCGAAGGTCTCATTATGATTCAGCTTCTGGAACATCGCAGCGATGCCCGGTGCAGGCCGGTCGACAAACGCGCGGAAAGCCTCGCGAGCGATCATCCGCAAGCTGTCGTGGGTGAATGCGACGAAGCGATCGTCCGTCAGCAATTTTTCGATGGCAACCAAAATCTGTTCCTGCAGCGGCTGGATGCAGGTTGCCAGAAACGCCTCCTCCTGTTCGAAAATCTCTGTTCGTGGGCGCCCATCAACAAAATCCACCACAGAGCCACCGCGCCCGTTTGTGATGAATTCCAACGCAGCCCAGCTGCGCACGTCGTAGCGGTCACCTTCGCCGTTATGGTTGGCCAGGAAGCCATGCTTGACGGAATTGAACGGCTGTTCGGTAAGGTAGGGGTATAGCGCGAGGTAAACGCCTTCAATCCTGCCCCGCACGAGACGGGCGAGATTGTCTTGGATCGTGCCGCGCCAGCCGATATCGACAAAGAACCGGTCCCGATTGCACGACGGTTCGAAGCCAATTCTTTCAAGATAAGCAAGAATTTCCCGCCTTTGCGACAGCAGCGCATTTCCGCCCCAAGCGCAGAATTCAGCATCATCAAAGAGCGCTTGGACCCGCGCATCTTGCCAAGGATACTGGATTTCCTCGTCCAGTTCGATGTCGAACCGGGAACAGAAACCAGCCATCATATCAAGGTCGAAGTTAAGCGACCGGGCCATCGCCGCCATGGACTGGGTCGAATATTGGGCCCATATGCGCATCATTTCTTCTATGGACAGATTGCGCAACGAAGGGGCGAACGTCGAGCGGCGGCTGACACTGATCAGTTCGGTTGCCGGATAGCGCGTTGCGGCGGATACGTCGCTGCGGATCAGCAGATCGCAGACGCGGCGGAAAAAGATGCCCTCGCGGGTGGCGAAGTAAACCGATTCAGCGCCACTGGCCTTGGCGCGATCGAGCGTAAAAAGCCCGAAGCCCAGGAAGCCCATGGCGAGCATGTCGATGCTTGACATTTCCGCAGGTGAGGGCCTTTCCGCGCAAACAGTGTCAGCCGCCGCGCTGGCGACCTTGCATCTGGCAACCTGACGACCGGCAGCTTCATCCCCATGCACGGTGGGCCCTGCCAAGCCGGCCAGCATGAACTTGCCATCGCCCTTGAGCTGCGCGTCGAAACGGGCGTCGAAAAACGCTCGGCGGCGCAGTTCTGTATAATCCACATAGTGCAAGGCATCGATGTTCATTGCTGCGGGTATGGCGCAATCGGCATGGGCATTGTCGCCTATGTGTAGCATCCTGTCAGCCGCGATGCCCTCACTGGAGAGGACATGGCGGAACAGGCTGCCTTCCCGCTTGGTCTGCTTGTAGTCACTCGAAACGTAGATCGCACGAAAATGAGACGCCAGGCCATGATGGGCCAACAACCGCTGCATTTCCCGGCCCGACATATAAAAATCGGAAATGGCAATCTTGGGGACGTCGGGATGAGACACAAGCATCGCATACCCGGTCGGATCAACGCGGGTCACCCGCATCTCAAACGACAGCTCTGCCTCAAGCAGCAGACTGGCCAGGCGCTGTCTCTCATCATCCTTGACGACGCCGGCAAGAATCAACCACTCGGTTAGGACCTCGGCATAGCGATATTCATAGTGGTTGTCCGCAACCCGCCACTCAGCCAATTGCCGAAGGCGGAACAGGCCGGAAGCGGTCACATCGCTAGCCCTGCCATTGCAGCGCAACTCGCGCTGGAGGATGTCGGCGGCGTGCAGTTTGACCTCGTCCGGATGGCAGCAGCGACGCAGCAGCGTGTCCCAGACATCGAAGCTGATCAGGTCCACAGAAGCCGACCGATGAAGATAACTTGCCATCTGCAGTGCATCGACGCTGACTGACGGCTCCGGCATTACGCCGGTAGGCTGAATGACTGGCGCAGCGGCACCCGGATCGAATGAGGGCAACAAGCCGGTCTCGTCGATACCCGACCAGTC
This sequence comes from Sphingomonadaceae bacterium, assembly GCA_947442095.1. Taxonomy (GTDB): domain Bacteria; phylum Pseudomonadota; class Alphaproteobacteria; order Sphingomonadales; family Sphingomonadaceae; genus Novosphingobium. The sequence goes on along the minus strand of CANEVG010000197.1, from coordinate 812 downwards.
AAAATCGCGGTTCAGCCGGCGCATTGTGGCAACGAGTTCGGCGTCTAAGCCAAGTGACCGCCGCTCGTGGGCTCCTCTGGTGACAAAATGCAGGAACGCGTTGCCTGCCTCTGCGGCATCGGGATTCTCCCGCAGGTAGGATTTTTCACAGAAGAACGGGGCTGGCATCCAGTTGTTCTCGAGTTGGTGGCGCAGCGCATCAGTGCCAGCCGGGAGCTTGTGTATGCGCTGATACCAATCAGGGTCGAAGAAGCGCTTCAGATTTATATCGCTGGCCAGACCAGTTATGAGCGATTCAGAGTGCCTTGTGGTTGCGAATTCAGGCACGCGAACTTGCGGTAGCGCCCCTCCATGCTTGATCGCATCTATCTCCTCGTTGGCAGCAATATCAGTGGGCGGAGAAGTGTCCCCTGTGCTTGCAAAATCATCAGCAACCATAATCGTACCCACCTGATCTGTTTCAGCAACTGACATCGTTTCGCGTGAGACCGAGGGGTCCAGTATACAAGAAATTTAACAAGGTGTCACCCTAGGGGCAAACCAATCCCAATAGGCTTGGCGACAACCGAACCCTTCTGCTGATAGCCTGTCCCCCGTCAGCACCAATGGCACAGATTTGTATCCGGCCAAAATGAGAGATCTGGCGCTTCTGTGCGTTACCCTATCAGGAACTCGCTCTGGTTAAAGCCGACCAGCACCCCCGCGACACCAAAGCCCACGATATCGGGAAGCCCGTCACGATTGATATCTGCGACTTCGCGATGGAAGATATTGTCGCTGTTCCAGCCCTGGTTAGTACCAAAATTACCGAT
>CANEVG010000196.1 GCA_947442095.1 Sphingomonadaceae bacterium | reverse complement strand
TGCGGTGCGCAAGGTCCTTGGTCTGCTTTTTGAGCTGGGCGATGACCTCACACAGGCTTTCCAGTGCGACGGGATCGCGCGTCGAATGGAGCCGCAGTTTTTGCACGGTAAGGTCTGAAGTGACCTGTTGCAGACGAGTGGACAGCGCATCAAGGTGTTGCTGTTTATCGCTTTTTGGTCTGGTCGGGTTTACCCGCAGCGCGTCGGCGTGGCGGGCGATGACCTCGGCATCGATGCGGTCAGTCTTCTCCAGCTTGCCAAGAGCTTCTGCGAACTTGCGCACTCGCTGTGGGTTGGTGAGCGCACAGGGCATGCCCCGCCGCCACAGCGCCAGAAAGGCAAACTGTTCCACCCCACCAGTGGCTTCCATCACCACCAGCGCGGTGCCGTGGGCCACAGCCCACTCACCCAGGTTGGCCACCCCTGCGGGATCATTGGCGAACCGGAGGTGCCCGATACGGTCCAGCCATCAAGCCAAGCCTTGCTTACATCGGTTCCACAAATCGTTTCGATCACGGTAACCTGCCTTGTCCGCACGGTTGAACACCTGCCGACTATTCGGTCGTGCGTGACTGGTAGCGCAAATCCCAAGCTCCTCTGCGGTTCCAGCCTGAGGGTTAACGGGCGACAACGCTGCATTGCCGGGACGGGCGGCCGCCCGTCCCGGCGATCGTTCCAATCCAGCGGATTGAAATCGCCCTGTCCAGATACAAGGGGCTAACCCGCTATCGGCAGCCGCACCGCCCAATCCGCATCGCGCTCCAGCGGCCCATAGGCCAGCACGGCGTTCAAAGGTAGCGCTGCATATAAATGCGGGAACAGCCGCCCTCCGCGAGAAGCTTCCCACTTCACCGCATCGCCGAGGATCATTAGATCCACCGCCGCAACATGCAGGTCCGTCTGCCCGGCAAAGTGCTTGTCCACTGTTTCAGTCAACTGTTCGGCGACCGAGAGGTGGATATAGCCATCCGCCAGATCGATCGGCGCCCCGGCAAACACGCCGTCCGCCTCCAGCACCGCCATCTCCGGCCCGGTAAGCACCTTGTAGGCGACAAACGGAAGGTCGCTCATTCCGCTGCGTCGCCTTCTTCCGCCTCAGTCTCACCTTCCGGCTCTTCCAGACGCACCGCGCTCACCACATGCTCACTATCAGACACGTGGAACAGCCGCACCCCGGCGGTGCCGCGCCCGATCACGCGGAGACTGTGGAGTGGTAGGCGGATCAGCTTGGCCTGATCTGTCACGAGCATGAGCTGGTCGGCCTGCGTCGCCGGGAAGCTCGCCACCACTGGGCCGTTGCGGCCAATGTTGTCGATGTTGGTGATGCCCTGGCCGCCGCGGCCCGTGCGACGATATTCATAGGCGGACGAAAGTTTGCCATAACCATTGGCGCAAACCGTGAGGATGAACTGTTCGCGCGCCTGCAATTCGGCCATGCGTTCCGCACCGAGCGAAGGCTCGCCCTCCTTCTCGCCCTTCCACGGCGCAAAGCGGACATATTCCTCGCGCTCCTCCGCGCTCGTGCCCACGCGATGCAGGATCGAAAGCGAGATCACCTCGTCATCGCCCTTCTGCGTCATGCCCCGCACGCCGGTCGAAGTGCGGCTAGTGAACTCGCGCACTTCATCACCGGCAAAGCGGATCGCTTTGCCGCTACGGGTCGCCAGCAGCACGTCGTCAGCAGGCTCCAGCAGCGCCACCCCGATCAGGCGGTCCGCATCGTCCTCCTCGAACTTCATCGCGAACTTGCCGTTGCTGGGCACGTTGGCGAAAGCGTCCATGGAGTTGCGCCGAACGTTGCCCTTCGCGGTGGCGAAGACGACCGAAAGCTTGCCCCATTCCTCCTCGTCCTCGGGCAGCGCCAGCACGGTCGCGATCGTTTCGTCGGCGTCCAAGGCCGGGAGCAGATTGACCATCGGCCGTCCGCGCGTCGTCGGCCCACCTTCGGGCAGGCGCCAGACCTTGAGGCGATAAACCTTGCCCTTGGTCGAGAAGAACAGCACCGGCGTGTGCGTCGAGGTAACGAGCATCGTCCGTACCGCATCCTCTTCCTTGGTCGCCATGCCGCTGCGGCCCTTGCCACCCCGGTTCTGTGCGCGGAAGGTCGAGAGCGGAGTGCGCTTGATGTAGCCGTCGAGGGTAATGGTCACGACCATGTCCTCGCGCTCGATCAGATCCTCGTCGTCGATGCCATCGGCCGGCGCGGTGATCTCGCAGCGGCGCGGCGTGGCATAGGAATTGCGCACCGCGACCAGCTCTTCGCACATCACTGCATAGAGCTTCTCGATGTCCGCGAGGATCGCGAGATATTCGGCAATTGCCTTGGCCAGCACTTCCAGCTCGGAGCCGATTTCGTCACGGCCCAGCGCGGTTAGGCGGTGGAGCCTGAGGTCCAGAATCGCGCGCACCTGCGTCTCGCTGAGCCGGTAGCTTGCGCCCGAGCCTTCAAGCGCCTCGTCCTCGATGGCTTCGACCAGACGGATGTACTGGGCGATCTCGCCAATCGGCCATTCTCGTGCCAGCAGCGTCTCGCGCGCCAGCGCCGGGTTGGCCGAAGCACGGATGATCCGCACCACCTCGTCCATGTTAGTGACCGCCACCACCAGCCCGAGCAGGATATGGGCCCGGTCGCGCGCCTTGTTAAGCTCGAACTTGGTGCGGCGCTGGATCACTTCCTCGCGGAACTGGACAAACGCTTCAATGATATCCTTGAGCGTCAGGATTTCCGGGCGTCCTCCACGGATCGCCAGCATGTTGGCCGGGAAGTTCGATTGCGCAGGGGTGTTGCGCCACAACTGGTTGAGCACGACTTCGGGCGTAGCATCGCGCTTCAGCTCGATGACGACGCGCACGCCCTCGCGGTTGGACTCGTCGCGGATGTCCGCGATGCCTTCGATCCGCTTGTCCTTGGCCGCTTCAGCAATCTTCTCGACAAGGCCGTTCTTGCCAACCTGGTAGGGTATCGAGGTAAGCACAATGGCCTTACGCCCTTCGCCGCGCCCGCCCTTTGCATCCTCGATCACATGGCGCGCACGCATCATGATTGAGCCGCGGCCCTCGCTGTAAGCCTTGCGCGCGCCGCTCGTGCCCAGGATTAGCGGAGCAGTCGGAAAGTCCGGCGCCGGGATGATCTGGATCAACTCGTCATTGGTGATCGACGGGTTCGCCATATAAGCAAGGCAGCCATTGATTACTTCGCCCAGATTGTGCGGGGGAATGTTGGTCGCCATACCGACCGCGATGCCACCAGCGCCGTTGACCAGTAGGTTGGGGAAGCGTGCGGGAAGCACGACCGGTTCGCTTTCCGAGCCGTCGTAGTTCGGCTGGAAATTGACCGTGTCCTTGTCGATATCGGCCAGCAACGAATCTGCCACTTTGGCGAGCCGTGCCTCGGTATAGCGCATCGAGGCCGGCGGATCGGGGTCCATCGAGCCGAAGTTGCCTTGACCGTCGATTAGGGGCAGCCGCATCGACCAGTCCTGGGTCATGCGCGCCAAGGCGTCATAGATCGCGCTGTCGCCATGCGGGTGATACTTGCCCATGCAATCGCCTACGATACGCGCGGACTTGCGATAGGCCTTGGTCGAGGTGAAGCCGTTCTCGTGGCTGGTCCAAAGGATACGGCGGTGCACCGGCTTCAGACCATCGCGCACATCGGGCAGCGCGCGGCTTACAATCACGCTCATCGCGTAATCGAGATAGCTGGTCTTCATCTCGTCGACGATGTCGATCCGCTGGAACTCGTGTTCCGGCGGCGGGGCGGGAGAATCAATCAAGGTTGTATTGTCGCTCACGTGGAGGCTTTTTCTCTCTATTGTGGAGGTCAGCAACGGCACTAGGCGAAACATGCAGCCAAGGCCAGAAAACCGCCGGGTTTCCAGCGGCTTTTCCACACATGAGAACGCGCTGACCAATCAGGGACCGGTGATTTCTGAACAATGAGACGAATTGGTATTCAAACGGGGTTCACTGTCCGGCCTGCAATGCATAGCACCGTTGCCAAGGCGGCAATTCCGCGCCAGAAGTTCCGCGCATCATGGCTGGGCGAACGGGCTCATTGCCCATTGATTTTGGGATATCGGCCCTTGGCAGGGGTGAAGAGGAGATGGTCTAATGCAGGGTAGTGCTATGAAGTTTGCGAAGTTTGGAACTGCCCGTGCCGCCATGGCCGTGGCGCTGGCCACGGGGCTCGGAGCCGGAGGCTTCGTTCTTGGCGCGGCGCCCGCTATCGCCAAGGAAAAGGAAGCGCCCAAGGCCAGCTACTCGAAGGCATTCGTTGCAGTTGCGGGGCCGGTCCAGAAGCTAATCGTTGATGCACAGGCTGCGCAGGCCAAGGGCACCCCGGCGGCAGAGATAAAGGCCTCGCTTGCCAATGCCACCCCGCTGCTCGCCACCGCCGAAGCCGCCGCTTCGACCGGGCAGGACAAGCTCGCCGTAGGCCAATTTGCCGTGCAGATCGGGGGAATTATCGAGGACAACACGGTCCGTTCACGCGGCATCCGCAACATGCTCGACAGCGGGATGCTCGAACCGGCCAAGGTACCGCTGTTCAACTTCTATCTCGGCAACTTCGCCTATGCCGCCAAGGACTGGCAGACTGCGACCGAAGCGCTGACCAAGGCCGTTGGTGCCAACATCAGCGAAGACGCCGCAGCGGAAATGCTGGCTGATTCCTATGCTGAGCAGGGCAATCCCGCCGAAGCGCTCGCCGCTCTCAAGATGGCACTCGACGCGCGCAAGGCCGCTGGCGGCATAGCGCCCGAAGCCTGGTTCAAGCGCGCCAACCTTATCGCTTACAAGGGCAAGCTCGGGCCGCAGGCGATCGAATGGTCGACCTTGCTGGTTGAAGCGAACCCTAGCGCGATGAACTGGCTTGGCGCTGGCCAACTCACCCGAGAGTTCGGGGGCTTTACCAAAGAAGAATCGCTCGATCTGGGCCGCCTGTTCCTGCGCACCGGCGCGCTGGGCAACGACAAGCAGTATGTCGAGCGCGAGTTCATCGAATACATCGAATCGGCCGATCCGCGCCGTCTTCCGGGTGAAACGCTGAAGGTGGCCGAGCTTGGCATTTCCAAGGGCGTGCTGCGCCCGAACGACATGTTCGTGACCGATGCCATCGCCCAGGCAAAGGGCCGCATCCCGGCCGACAAGGCCTCACTCCCCGGCCTTGAGCGCGACGCCATGAAGGCTGCCGACGGCAAGACCGCGCAGGCCACCGCCGATGCGTACCTCTCGTATGACAATCCGGCAAAGGCCGAGGAGTTCTACAAGCTCGCGCTCAGCAAGGGCAACGTCGACAAGGACCGCGCGACCATGCGCCTCGGCATTGCACAAGTCGATCAGGACAAGTTCGAAGACGCTAAGGCTAGCTTCGCAGCTGTCGGCGGCATCCGCGCCCCGCTCGCCAAGCTGTGGGCTGTCTACGCGACGGATAAGGCGAAGCCCTGATCAATACTGGACCCTGATCGCTTGGCCTTAGCCCCAAAACGAAAAGGGCGGCCTGCAAGGGCCGCCCTTTTCATGTTCGCCGCCCGACCGAAAATCCGCTATCCTACATGCCGCCGCGCTGCCACTATCGTTTGTCTGGATCTTTGAAATCGTGAGCCAAAGCCCCTGTATGGGCCAAAGTATCGCCTGATACCAACGGGCCTATGAGCTGACGCACTGGAACCATTCGCGGCTGGCGATGGATTTGATTGTTTCGGGGAGATCGATGAGATCGTTCCATGCCTTGCAGCAAGCGGTTACGATGTTGTCGTAGGTTTCATAGGCGCGGTTGGCGAGGGCGTTTTGCCTGAGATACTGCCAGATGTTTTCCTGTGGGTTCAGCTCAGGGCTGTAGGGGGGCAACTGCAGAAGGCTGATATTGGGGGGAGTTTTGAGGGATTTTGCGGTGTGCCAGCCAGCCCCGTCAATAATGACGATGGCATGCGCACCCTCCTCGACCTGGCTGCTGATTTCGATGAGATGCTCGTTCATGGCATGGGTGTTGGCGAAGGGCATGACCAGCGCCGCGCCCACGCCGCGTGCCGGACAGACAGCGCCAAAGATATAGGCACATTCATAACGCTGGTCGCGCACGGCGCGCGGACGGGTGCCTTTCTCGCCCCAGACATAGGTGAGCGTCCCTTTCTGCCCTACGCGGGCTTCGTCTTGCACCCAGATTTCGAGGCGCTTGCTGACGGCATGTTCGGGGAGGATTTCGGTGACCCTGGCGGCGAATTTTTTAAAGTCAGCCTGAACTTCGACGTCGCTTTTGGGATGGAAAGGACGCGTCGAGATGTGACGCAGGTTCAGGGCATGCAACAGCTTACCGATTGTCCGCTCATGGTATCGAACCTTGTATTCCGCTTCGATCCACCGCTGAATATCCACACAGCGCCAACGGACAAGACCATCTTTCTCTGGATCAGGGGCCTTCAATACATGTGCCTTCACGGCCGCTTGCTGCTCAGCCGTCAGCCGCTTCTTTGGATGACCGCACGGCGCATCGCGCAAACCTTCCGGTCCCTGCGCGTTGAAACGGTGCACCCAGTCACACAAGGTCTGGCGGTCCATCCCGCTGCGGGCCGCCGCATCCTTCCGGCTCGCCCCTTCCAAAACTGCCGCTATCGCCGTCAGGCGCAAAGCAACCCGCCCATTATTCTCCCGACGCGCGAGTTTGCGCAAATCACCCGCGCTAAAATCCTCCCGGATTGCTATCGATCCATGCATGCGCCGCTCCAAACAATGAAGCCG
>CANEVG010000195.1 GCA_947442095.1 Sphingomonadaceae bacterium | reverse complement strand
TGATCCAGCCGATCCGATCACCGAACGCGTTTTTAATCGGCACGGCGTTGGCGCTGGGGACCTCAGTCTCGCTGCGGGAGAAGGCGAAATCGCGCAGCAGCAGATCGCTGCCCATTTTCGTCATAAGCGAGCCATCGAGATAGCGCAGGGTGGCGACATAGTTCGGTTCGCGCTTCAGCAGGCTGTAGTCATCGTCGGGCACGATTGATACGACAGCGAGGAAGGCAGGCCGGCCGTGCCGCAGCACGGCGGTGGCGGCCCAGCGGTTGAGCGGCTGGCCCGAGGCGGCCATTGGCCAATCGACATCGGCGAGCCGCTTCATGCCCGCTTGCCGCCCGCCTAGCGGAACATTGCGCCGGGCACGAGCGATCAGATCCTCCACGTGCCAGCGCACCTCCTGATAGCCGACATCGGTTGTCGGCCGACCCTGTGCCCAGCCGTGGACCAGATCGCCATCGGGCCGCACCAGAAACATCGAATCGGTTTCCAGGTTGTTCCACACGAAATCGCCGAGGAAGTGATTGGCCCAGGCTTCGTTGTCGCTGAGCACCGCGTTGCGCATGGCATCGTCCCAGGTCAGCTGAACCTTCTGCGCAGCAACGATCGAACCGCTGACCTGTTCGAGATAGCGCGCGACCAGCACGCGCTCGTCATCCCGTGCCAGTTCATCAGCGATGCGGGTTGAGCGGGTGAACGCGGCGACCAGTGCTGCGGACAGCGCAATCAGCGCAATCAGCGTCGCGAGGGCGATCCAGCCAGTGCGCAGCCCGCGCACTGCCGGACGCACGCTCGCGTCATGCATGATCACACCCCGTTCCATACGATGAAAATTAACCCGATCTGACAAAGAAAAGGTTAGCGCCGGTTACGCAATTGCGGGAAAAAGATGCGCCGAAATGGCAGGATTTCGGTAAGTTGCTGCGTTGACGCCTCGGCTTTCCGAAACCGCTCAGCCCGCAAAGCAGGTCATGGCCAAACCGGTTGTATTCGCGTAACCGTCCGAAGATCAACCCGCGGTGGGGTCTCGGCTTGCAATGGTCTGGCCCGGCACCCACGTATCGGGGCATCCAATCACCCTGGGAGAATACCGATGCGCGAGCACCTTCAGCACTACATCAACGGCGCCTTTGTGGGCAGCGAAGGCGGCAAGCGCCACGAGGTTATCAACCCCGCCACCGAGGAAGCCTGCGCCGCGATCACGCTCGGCAGCCAGGCCGATGTGGACAAGGCCGTCGCCGCCGCCAAGGCTGCGTTCCCGGCTTTCGCCGCGACGCCAGTAGCCGAACGCAAGGCGCTGCTAGCGCGCATTCTCGCCGAATACAAAAAGCGCATTCCCGATTTCGCGGCGGTGATCGCCGAGGAAATGGGCGCGCCGATCAGCTTTGCCAGCACCGCCCAAGTGGGCGCAGGCATTGGCTATATTGTGGGCACGCTGGAAGCGCTGGAAGGCTTCGAATGGGAAGCCCCCGTCCCCGGCGCGAACGCCCGCTTCGTACACGAACCGATCGGTGTTGTGGCGGCGATCACCCCATGGAACTGGCCGCTCAACCAGATCTGCGCCAAGATCGCGCCCTGCATCGCGGCCGGCAACACCGTGGTACTCAAGCCTTCAGAAGAGTGTCCGTCCAACGCGCTGATCATGGCTGAGGTGATGCATGCCGCAGGTGTGCCAGCGGGTGTTTTCAATCTCGTGCAGGGCGATGGCCCCGGCGTCGGCGTCGCGCTCACGGTTCACCCCGATGTCGACATGGTGAGCTTCACCGGCTCGACCCGCGCTGGCATCCAGATCGCCAAGAACGCCGCCGACACGGTGAAGCGAGTCCATCAGGAACTTGGCGGCAAATCGCCCAACCTCGTGCTGGAAGATGCCGATTTTGCCGCCACCCTGCCGGGCACGCTGCAGGGCGTGGTCGCCAACACCGGCCAGAGCTGCATTGCCCCCACACGCCTGCTGGTGCCCAAGTCGCGCAAGGCCGAGGCCGAGGCGTTCGTGAAGAACTACTTCGCGGCGGTGAAAGTAGGCAGCCCGGCCGAGGAAGGCGCGCACATCGGCCCGGTGGTGAACAAGGCGCAGTGGTCCAAGATCCAGTCGCTGATCGACACCTCGATTGCCGAAGGCGCATCGCTGCTCGAAGGTGGGCCGGGCCTGCCCGACAATGTCAACCGCGGCTACTACGTGCGCCCGACAGTGTTTTCGGACGTGACGCCCGACATGACAATCTTCCGCGAAGAAACCTTCGGTCCGGTCGCCACGATCACCACCTATGACGGGATCGAGGACGGCATCGAACTGGCCAACCGCACGGCTTACGGGCTCTCGGCAGTCGTCACCGGCGATGTCGAAACCGCCAAGGGCATTGTCGGACGCCTGCGTGCAGGGCTCGTCGCGGTGAACCAGTGGGGCGGTGTGAAGGGCGGTGCATTCGGCGGCTACAAGCAATCGGGCAATGGCCGCGAAGGCGGCGTTTATGGCCTGAGGGACTTCATGGAAGTCAAGACCATCGCCGGCGCCTGATCGGCGTTTCTCCAAAGGCCCCGCGCAGCTTCACTGACGCGGGGCCTGCTGGCGATCTAGAGCCAGATGACGTTAGCCCCAGCCCTGCCCGCGCTGGCGCGCCTGTTGGCCGCTGCGCCAACGCACCAGATTGCGCGCCTCGCTCCGTGCGGCAGACCGTGCCAGCGCACGCGGATAAATCTCGGCGAGCAGCATATCGAACGTCCGCTGCCAGCCAAATTGCGTCGTCACATGCTCGCGCGCCCGCAGACCCATGGCGGCATGATCGCCGTGCCAGACCTCAACCACGGCGGTGGCCATCGCTGCGGTATCGTCGAGCGGAACCAGTCGGCCCAACGCGGGCGGCACGCGTTGCACCATTGCGCCCGATGCGAAGCCGACCACCGGCAAGCCGCTCGCCTGCGCTTCCAGCACCGAAAGGCCGAACGTCTCGTCGGCCATGGCCGAGACATAGATATCCGCCGAGGCGAGCATACGGGCGAGTTGGGCGCGGTCCGTGACGAAGCCCGGGAACCGCACCGGAAGCCCCTCGGCCGCCTCCATCAGCGCGGCGCGCAGCTTGCCATCGCCCACCATCACCATGGATGCACCCAGCGAGTGCGGCAACGCGCGGAACATCGCCAGCAGCCGATCGGCGCGCTTCTCGTTGTCGATACGCCCGGCGTACATCAGCAGCGGCCCGCTTTCGGGCAAACCCAGTTCGCGCCTGAGGCCGGGATCCCGCCGCGCGGGGTGGAAGTTTCGGGCATCCACGCCGAGCGCCAGCACATCGACATGGGGCACACGGTAACCGGCCAGCACATCGGCCATGATGCGATCGAGCGCATAGACCCGGTCGAACTCGCGGTAGGTCCTATGCGCATAGCCCGCGCTGAGCTGCCGCAGCCCGCGCCCGAGAAAGTCTCCGAAAAGCTGCGAGCCAACACGGTAGACGTGGGTATTGGGAAAATCGGTGTGATAGCCAGCGACCAAGGCCGTTTCCGGATACGCGCGCCGATAACCGATCGCGGTCCACGGCAGCACCCACGGGCACTGCGATTCGATGATGTCCGGACGGAATCGTTCGAGCACTTCGCGCACCGCCCCGGTGCGCAGGATGAAGCGGTAGTTCGGGCTGCCGCGCACTTGCTCAGCCCCGATCTCGACCCAGATATGGCGGCCCTGCTCGATGACGCGGTCTTCCGGGCCGGGCACGATCTGAAGCAGGCGATGCTCGGTCCGCACCATCACATGCTTCTGCTTCTCGCGCAGATACGTGCCGATCCCGCCGCCGCCATGCGGCGCATAGCTTTGGGTCAGATCACAGATCAACGTGTCTGGTGCAACGATACTCACACCTGCGTATGAACTGCATCGCTGTGACGACTTAAAGACAAGTGTGCCTACCCCGAAATGCAATCGGCACTCAGTAGTCCTTGCTCGCTCTCAAGTTGATGCTCTCGTCACCGATCGTGGAAATCGTGCCCAGCAGCACTAGCCAGCGCGTCACTCGAAATTCAGCGGTCGTTGCGCTATAACCGCGCCCGTCGGTGATCAGCTCCACAAATATCCGCCGCCCGATATACTTGCCCACCGCGACCGCCGTACTGCGCCCGATCGAGGCGTCGGCGCTGACGATGCGGAGCCGGTCGAGCCCGATGGCGCTGCGCAGTTTATTGATCGGATCCAGCCCCCCGCCGCCGCGCAGACTGGCGAGCGCGGAGGCAAGTTGCACCGCTTCTGGCGCGGAAATCTGGGTAATCGAGCTGCCGAACAGCATGCGGCTGAGCAATTCCTCTTCCGGGAGCGCAGGCACAGAACTGAACGCGATCTGGGGCTTCAGCGCCGATCCGCTGATCGCGATCTTGGCGCTGACCCCGTTGGCATCGCCTTCGGCCACAATATCGAGCCGGGGGTCGACAGGAGCTTCGCCAATGAAGCGGATCTTCCCGCGCATGAGATCGAAGCGCTTTCCGGCAAATTCATAGCCGCCGCGCACGAGATCGGCGGTGCCGAAGATCTGCGGGCTAGCGGTATCGCCGCGCAGCCGCACATCCGCGCCCCATTCGCTTTCCAGGCCCAGCCCGCGCACGTCGATGCGCTCGCCGCCTGATGCGTCGATCAGGTAGGTCCAAGGCTTGAACGGCCCACGCGGTGGGGCAATATCGGCGCGCTGGTTGCTCTCGCGCGTGGTGATGGAAGGCAGCTGCTCGATCACGCTGGAGCGGCCCAGCGTCCAGCGCGCACTCTCGATCGTGACGCGCCCGGCAATCGTGCCGCCAATGCCATTGCTGACAAGGCGCAGCGGGCCGGTGACGGTCGCGGTCATGTCGTCGCGGTTGATGAGCAGCGCGCTTTTCGCGGCAAGCCGCAGGTCAAGTCCGACGCCGTGCGTGGCGAGGCCCGAAAGATCAATGGTGCCGCTGCCGCTGACCGTGCCGCCCCCTGGCGTCGTGCCACTGAAGCGCGCCAGCGACAGGCGCGAATCCGCAAAGCTGCCGAGGGCCTCAACATCGCGCACGTCGGAGCCGGTCAGGCTGGACTGCACGCGCAGCGCCTTGGTCGCCACCGCCCCCGAGATGATCGGATTGTCGATCGACCCGCTGACATCGGCCGCCGCGCCGAGCGGCCCGGTCAGATCAATCCCCTCAAGCGCCACCAGCCGCCATAGCGCTTCCGCTGGGCCGCTGTAGCGCACCTGTGCCAGCAGTTTGCCCGCGCGCAGGCGGCCGAGCGTCGTCCCTCCGCGCGGGAGATCATAGAGCAGCGCCTGCATCCGTCCGCGCAAGGCACCGCCTTCGCGCACGACGGCGCGGGTCTGCAGCGAGACTTCATCGAGATGCGCCACTAGCGCCAGATCGAGCGGGCGCGAGGTGAGCACGAGGCCCGAGCGCGTCAGCCCCTTGATCTCGACCGCCGCATGGCCGGACGGCGCGCCCAAGTGATCGTTGCCATATTCGATTGCGCCCGAGACAAGGCCGCCCATACCCAGATCGGGCAGCACGATATCGAGCACCGAAAGCGGCATGCGCGAGAGCAGCAGCTTCAGTTCAGTCGTCCCGCCCAGCAGGTGACCACTGGCAATCAGCGTGCCGCGCCCGAAATCGACTTGCGTGGGCTGGAGGCGCCAGCCGCTTTCTTCCCGGTCCAGCACCGCGCGGCGCGGCATGGTGATCGAGCGGCCAGCATAATTGCCCGCCACGAACGCAACGATCCTGTCTGGCGAGAATGCCCCGGTGCCCTGCAGGGCAAAGTTGGTGCCGCGCCGTCCGGTGAGCGAAGCGGTGACACTGCCCGAGCCGTTGACCAGCGCGGCATCGGCGGCGAGGCGGCCGATGAACAGCTTGCCGGCGCGGATCCCTTCAGCGCTGACCGAGGCTTCAAGCGTGGAATTGCCCGCCTCGAGCAGCCCGTCGGCGGTGATCGTGGCATTGCCCACGGCAATCGGCCGGTCGCCCCCGAACCGCGCGCCGCGCGCCGTTAGCGTGGCCTTCAAGCCCTGCCCGCTTCCTCTCGGGGCGAGATCGAGCGAACCAGTCACCCCGCCGCCCGCAATCACGAGACTGCCGGTGACGCCCTCCTTGGCCAGCGCCAAGCTGCCGATCAATTCGGTCTGGTAGACCGTGAACCGCTCGATCGCGAGGCGCAGCGGGCCATCCTTGGGCGCGGTCAGGCCAAGCAGCCCGCTGAACGGGCCAAGCCGGGAATCGCCTTTGGTTTCAATGCGAAAGCCATCGCCTAGCGGGCTGAGCGCGACATGGACATCCTTCAGGCTGGCTGCAGGCAGCGGATTGGCGAGCACGAGCGTGGCGCGCGGGCCGTCCTTGGCCATGGCGGCATCGAAGGTGAACGGGCCATAGTCGAGGTGCTGGCCCTTGCCTGTCATGCTGGCCGCGCCATCGGCAGCAAGCGTGCCGCGCAGCGCCATGGCGAGCTTGACCGAAGTCAGATCGGCGCTGCGCAGCAGCAGCGGAAGCCGTTCGCCATAGCTGAGCGCCGCGCGCAGCCGCACATTGCCACCGGTCAGCGAAGCAAGCGTGGCGTTGTCGATCCGGGTTATGCGCCCTGCGCCGTTCGCCTCGAACGACCACGGCTGCCCGCCGCCGAACCTCAGCGCCACGCTGGCATCGGCGTCGGCCATGCCGAGATCGGGCAGCAGCAGCCCCTTGGCCGTGAGCGGACCAGACAGCGCGAAGCTGCTGCGCGCAAGATCGCCGCGCAGCACCAACTTTGCGGCAAGGCCTTTC
>CANEVG010000194.1 GCA_947442095.1 Sphingomonadaceae bacterium | reverse complement strand
TGGCTCCCTGAGTAGGATTCGAACCTACGACCACTCGATTAACAGTCGAGAGCTCTACCGCTGAGCTATCAGGGACCAGTCCCGGTTACCCGGGGCAGGAGCGGGCTAATAGCAGGCAATGCCGGTTTGGCAAGCGTCAGATTACGCGAATATCACACCAGGAACTGTTCGGCGAAGATCCGCTCGTCCAGGCTCTTGCCGCGATCGAACAGCAAGGTCAGGCGGTGCTCGCGCGCGGCGCTCACGCGCACTTCCTTGATGTCGCGCACTTCCTTCTGGTCTGCTACTACTGATACCGGGCGCTTTATCGATTCGAGTGAACGGAACACGATCTCGCAGCTTTCCGGCAGGATCGCTCCTCGCCAGCGCCGCGGGCGGAACGGGCTGATCGGGGTCAGAGCCAGCATAGCGCTGCCCAGCGGCAGGATCGGCCCGTTGGCGGAGAGGTTATACGCGGTCGAACCGGCGGGCGTTGCTACCAGCACACCGTCGCAAGAAAGTTCCGGCATGCGGACTTTGCCGTTTACCGACACCTCCAGCTTTGCCGTCTGGCGGGTTTCGCGCAGCAGCGAGACTTCGTTGATTGCCCAGGATGAATGCCGCTCGCCGGTCTGCGTCGTCGCTTCCATCAGCAGCGGCGCGACGGCAATGGCCCGCGCCTTGGCAACGCGCTCGGTGATCGAGCGGCTCGACTTGTAGCGGTTCATCAGGAAGCCGACCGTGCCGAGATTGATCCCATAGGCCGGGATCACGCGGCCGGTATCTAGCATGTGGTGCAGTGTCTGCAGCATGAACCCGTCACCGCCGAGCACCACGACTGTGTCGGCCTCTTCCAGCTGCACCCAATCATGCGAGGCAAGTAGCGCAGCTTCCGCATCCTGCGCGCGGTCTGCAGGCGACGCCAGCAGCGCCAGCCGAGGGGCATCAGGCATGTGAACAAGCTCTCCAGCCAGCGCTGCCCCACATGTCTGGAGCAACATCCGTCTGACGAGTGATATGGATCGACCCAAACTGGTGCAATGACAAATGCCACAGGAAGGATGATTTCGCTGCAATCATCGCCTAAGACAGCCGCCTATGACAGGTATTGCGCTTCATTCGGGCGGCGAACGCGATCTACTGACTGGTTTGCCTGGAGTGTGCAGTGCTGCCGATTGGCTTGATGGCGGGGGTGACAGCGGGTTCGTGCAGGCCATGCTGGTCAGCCTGCAGCGGCTGCCGGCGGTGAACCTGGCCTATGGCGTGGCGGGCGGCGACCGCGTGCTGGTCGAAGTCGCGCGGCGGCTGCGCGATTTTGTGGCTGACGAATTGGGTGCGCAGGCGATGGTGGCGCGCGCGGCGGGCGGGGCGTTTCTTGTGGCCAGCCGCGCGGCGCTGAGCCGGGAGCGCTGGCAGTGGCTGGCCGAGGCGCTTGGCCGGGCCATTGCGCGGCCGCTGATGGTGGACGGCGAACGGCTGAGCCTTGCCCCGCGCATGGCCTTGCTGCGCGGAAAACCGGGGGAACGCGGCGCGGAGCTGCTCGACCGGCTCGACCAGGCTTCGGGCGATCTGCAGCGGCGCAGCGGTAGGCGAGTGCTATGGGCTGATGGCAGCCATCCGGCCCGCGGGCGCAGCGCGGCATCCCTCGAGGGCGATCTTCTGGGCGCGCTGCACCGCGACGAGATTGCGATCCTGTTTCAGCCGCAGTTCCATGTGGCAACCGGCGTTTTGGCGGGTGCGGAAGCGCTGGCGCGGTGGGAGCACCCCAGCTTTGGCCGCATTTCCGCCGAAACGCTGTTTGCCGTGGCCGACCGCGGCGATCATGTGGCGCAGCTCTCGCGCCATATTGTTTTGCGCGCGCTGACCATGGCGGCCCAGTGGCCAGATTGCGCGCCTTTACCGCTGCGGCTCTCGCTTAACGTGACGGCCGAGGACTTTGCCGTGGGCGATTTTGCCGCGAGCATGCGCAGCGCGCTGGCGCAGAGTGCATTCTCGCCCGAACGGCTAACGATCGAGATCACCGAGCAGACCCTGATCACCGATTTCGAGACCTGCGCAGCATCGCTGCGCGATCTTGCGGAAATCGGCGTCAGCGTGGCGCTGGATGACTTCGGCACGGGCTTTTCAAATTTCCGCGCGCTGAAGGCGCTGCCGCTCGATGCCTTGAAGCTGGACCGATCGCTGGTGAGTGACGTCCACAACGATCCGCGCGACCGGGCGATCCTTTCCGCCATGGGTGCGATGGCGCGCGCGCTGGGGTTGAAGGTGATTGCCGAGGGTGTGGAAAGCGAAACCCAACTGGCGATCCTGCAGAGCGAGGGCGCCGACTTGTTTCAGGGCTTCCTGCGCTCCGGGGCGATTTCGGCGGAGGACTTCGCGGCTTTGGCCCAAGGCTAGAAAAACCGCCTGCATAGGTGACACGATCTGCCGATGGTCCGTTTGCTGCTTGGCTGAGGCAAAACGGAACTGGCTGGGCACGGCTCAGGCGATAACGCGGCGCGGGGCGTGTAGCACAGCGGATTGTGCGCTCGCTTCCGTTTCGCATGCAGCTTGGTTTTGAATCCCGCAGCATGACCACCGACCACCGCCTCGCCACTTATGGCACACTCGCGCCCGGGCGGATGAACCACCACCAGTTGGAGGTGCTGGTTGGCACATGGACCACCGGCACGACCCGGGGGCGACTGGTGGAGATGGGCTGGGGCGCGGCGCTTGGCTATCCGGCGGTGGTGCTGGACGAGAGCGGCGATGCCCTGCCCGTCCATCTGTTTATCTCGCCCCATTTGTTCGCGTATAGGTCGCGGCTCGATGCGTTCGAGGGGGCGGAATACCGGCGCGGCGAGGTCATGGTGGAGACGGCGGAGGGGAGCGTCTCGGCATGGATCTATCTGGCGGCTGCTTGGTGAGGGGCGCGCACTTTACGCAAGCCGTTTCTATTCACCGATCTTGCGCGGCTGGGCTTCGGACGCGCGCTGGATGGCTCTGGCGATTAGTTTTTGGTTGCGGGCTACTGATGCGGTGATGGCAGCCCGGATGGAGTTGTCAGCGTCCGAGCCGGCGGGTACTTCACGTAGCAGATTGAGCCATTCGCCGATGGCGGCATCATGCTGGCCGGCGAAGTCTTTCTCCATGGCGAAATAGAACCGTGATCTCGGATCTTGCGGATCGAGCGCCAGCGCCTTGCGGAAGGCTTCGGCCGCGCCAGGCGGCATGTTTGCGCCATCGGCATTCTGGAACTGGATGCGCGCCTCACCCAGCGCAGACCAAGTTTCCGCGCGCCTGGGATCGATGGCCAGCGCCTTGTTATAGGATCCCTCGGCGTCCCTGAATTTCAGGGCCTTAAGCTGGGCATTGCCCAGCTCGCGCCAAGCGGCGGCATCTTTCGGTTTGGCGCGCACGAGGGCGAAACCCTGCTCGATACTCACTGCTGCGGCACCGGACGGTGCCATGAACTGGACTTGCGCCAGAGTCTGCGCCTCGGCCTGCGTATCATCGCCTGCGCCTTTGGGCTGCTGTACCCACCACAACAGCGCGCCGACCCCGGCAACTGCCGGGAGAACGAGGCCAAGACGCAATGCGTGCTTCATTGTCCAGATCTCATGCCACCGCCGGCGACTGGCGCATCCCCCGGCGGCGCAGCATCACAAGTGCGGCACACGAGCCGAACAGCACCGCCACGCCCGGCTCTGGCACGGGAACCGGGCCCTTGGCGTTGATGAACGCGAAGTTGTCAGTCTCGAAGGCGAAGCCGGTGGAGTTGAGCTGCAGGCTGTTGATCATTTGGCCGGTCTTGGCATCCGCCGTGAAGGTGACGTAGCGGTTGGTCCGATCAGACGTCTGATCCCCGTTTGCCGGGGGAGGGCTCGCCACATCCGATCCGGTCAGGCTGCCAAGCACCTTGCCCGCTTGATCGAAGAACGACACCGAATTGTAAGTATCGATCGATCCCCACAGGAAGCTCACCGCGCCATAGCCCCTGTCGGCCGTGATCGTGGCCTTACCGATATCGGTGGTGAGGTAGTTTCCCGTCGAACCTTTGGGCTGGGCCTGCCTGCCGCTGACATTGCCTGTCGTGATCCGGCCACCATTGAGCGAGAAGCCGCTGGGCAAGGGGGAATCGAAAGTCAGGCGCACGGCATCGCTGCCCTGATAGCCGGCGGTGTCGGTGGAGAAGGACTGCGCCATCGCAGGCCACGCTGCGGTGACGGCCAGAACAGCGAGCAGGTTTACCAATTTGTACATGGGTTGACCCTTTTTTTGTTCGAATAATTCCGCACAATTATTCCTGCCGGTAGTTCCTGTCCAAAGGTGTCACTTCGAAAAATCGTCGCGTTTCTAATTGGAACAAATAAATCTTGCAAAGTTAATCGGAAACATTTTGCTATAATCGGTTGGGAATGGTGCGTTGCGTCATATTTGGGCTTGGGTGACCTTAACCATATTTTTCTGCGACTAGTCATTAACGCTCAGCAGTGCTGGGAGAGCTTGCCGCCTTCATCGCGGTGCGCGTGGCGGCGCAAAGTGTCTGCGAAACGCGCAGCTGTTCTGCTATCAAGGGCGGTGCCAGGCCGAGGCCTGAAAACATCTGCCAAGGGAGTTAACGCGCATGACTGTCAAAGTGATCAGCATGGAGCCCGATCCGCTCGCCCCTTATGCTATCGCGCCGGGGTGGCAGGCGGGCAACCTGCTGTTCCTATCGGGGCAGGCTGCGATCAGCCCGGAGGGCGAGCTTGTAGGTGTGGGCGATTTCGATGCCCAGTTGGTGCAGGTGATGGCCAATATCGACCGCGTGCTGGCCGCCGGCGGCAGCGACCGCAGCCGGATCGTGAAAGTGACGATCTACCTGACCAACATGAGCAACTTTGCCGCCATCTTGGACGCGCGGCGGCGGTATTTCACGGCGCCCTATCCGGCGGACACGATTGTCGAGGTGAAGAGCCTAGCGTTGCCGGAGCTGATGCTGGAGATCGATGTCATTGCGACGGTGGGGTGAGGGGTATTGCAACACCCTGCATTCAAACTTCGCTATGCTCACACGTGTGAGCCATGGAAAGCTTTGGTTTTCTGCGCCAACTTTTTCTGGAAGCGCAGCGCATCCATCCTTCCGCGCAGCGCAGGGGCTGGGGTGACTTCACTTGGCTTCAAGAGCAGGCGCGCGATATAACGGGTCCGGGGCGTGTATGACAGGGGTTTATGCCTCTGGCGGGGAAGGGCAATCGCCCTTCCATCCCGTTAGCTGGAGTATCATCCGCAGGAACGCTGCGTGGGGGCGCTTGATCCTCCCCTTGCAGTAGAGGATCTTACTCTTCCTTGAGCAAAACTTTGATGTCCCGTCCGGCATAGAAGACGCCGACTACGACCACATCGCGTTCCTCTACTACATAGTCGATGGTGGCGCGGCGCTTCCACGGAACCTTGCGCAGGCCGGGGCGGATATCCTCGCGCGGGATGCCGCGCTGGGGGAATTCGGCGAGGGTGGCGATATGATCGGGGAGGCGATTGGTGAAGCGCAGGGCGGTGTCCGCGTCCTGCGCGGCTACGGCGACATAGCGATAAAGCTGATCGATCTGATCACGCGCTTCGGGCCTGAAGACGATGCGGTGAGTCACGCGGGGTGTCAGCGCTTGCCGATGGAGGCGCGCACTTCTTCAAGGGACAATCCGCGCGAGGGATCGGCGCGGTAGGCATCGTAGGCGGGAGCGGCTTGCTGGTGCAGCCAATCCTCCAGCGCCCGCTCGCGCGCACCAAGCCCGCTCAAGCCTTCGCGGATTACTTCGCTTTCGCTGGCATATTCGTCGGACGCCACTTTGGCGCGCACTAGCCTGAAGTTCCCCGCGGCATTTGACAGATTTTCCATATACGCCAGACAGATGCGGGCATTTCGGCTTTGCGGTTCTGTCTACACCTGGATGGCGTTGATGAGATTGAGCGCCCTGGTTTGTGTGGGATTGGGTGTTGCGAGGATGGTGAAGGGTGCGGTGTCGCTGCGCGAGCCATGGGCGAGACAGCGGTTTTTGGTGAGTGTTGCGAGTTCGGAGAGCAGGGTCGCAAAGCTATGGACGGGCGAGCCGTCGTCGAGCTGGCGCCGGTTGATCTTGGCGAGAGCGCCAGCAGAGCGTTTGGCAGGTACAACCGGATCACGGTCAGCCTTGGCGGCCTGATCCTCATCAGCGAACATCATCTCGCGCCAGGCCTCGCGCATGTGCCATTCGACGTAATAGGCCAGAACACACAGGAAGATATGCGCCCGCACGCGGTCAGCGAGACGGTGATGGATGGGGCGGACCTTGAGATCGACCGATTTCATGGTCTTGAAGACCCGCTCCACCTGGGTGAGCGCCTTGTAGCTGCGCACACACCCCGCGGCATCCATCTGCTCGATACCAAGCGAGGTGCGCACGACATAGATCCCGTCAAGGGCTGCCTCGCGCTCGATCTGATCGTGGCGGCGGGTGAAGGTGAAAGCGGTATCGGTGATGTCGAGGGCGATATGCTTGGCCATCTTGTAGCGGTTGACGACCTTGCCAACGGCAATGCCGATCTTGTCGGCGCCGCTGAGCCGCCCAGCCGTGACGCTGGCCCTGATCGGTGCCAGCGCCGCCTCGGTCGCGCACAGCATGTCCTCGCGCTTGTGCGCCCTGAGGCGGGCGAGTTGGGAATTGCGACAGGCGACCAGCCGCTCGCCGGGATAATCACGGTGGGTAAGCTCGAACAGATTGCGCTCGTCGAACAGATCGGGTTGCAGCACGCCGTCAGCGGCAAGACCGCGGATGGCGCCGGTCTTCAACGCGGTGACCCAGTC
>CANEVG010000193.1 GCA_947442095.1 Sphingomonadaceae bacterium | reverse complement strand
CAGATCGCCAGCCCCAGCCGCCCAAGCGGGCACTCCACCGTCACCACCATCTCGCCCGGCCGATAGGCGGCGGATTCGCGCCAGGTTTCGCCGCTCGCCAGATCGACGTCGAACATATGCATCTTGTCATAGCGCGCCGCGATTTCGCCAGCCGGATTGATCACGAACGCGCGGTTGGCCCAGCGCTCTCCATCCGCCTGCACGGCAAGGCTGCCGATATGCACCCAGATCCCCGCCTTGGCCGCTGCATTCCGCATCGCGTCCAGCACCGGGCTTTGCGCCTCAGGCAGCACATGGCGGCTGCCGCGCGCACGGTCCCGGTCCAGCAGACCGGACATTTCGGGGGTGAACAGCATCGCCGCGCCCTCACCCGCAGCTTTGGCAGCCGCCACGGCCATCGCGGCGGCATTGGCGGCGGGATCGATCCCGCTGGTCATCTGCAGCAGCGCCACTTTCACGCTGTTGGCGCTCATGCGGCCAAGAGCGGATCGAGCTTGCCAGCAGCCTCCAGCGCCGCGAGATCATCCGAACCGCCGACGTGCGTGCCGTTGATGAAGATCTGCGGAACGGTGCTCACTCCCGGCGCGCGCTCCAGCATTTCGGCGCGCTTAGGCCCGCCCATGGTGATGTCATATTCTGTGACGCTGGCCCCTTTGTGACCGAGCAAGGCCAGTGCGCGGCTGCAATATGGGCAGCCCCACTTGGTGTAGATTTCGACGTTTGCTGCAGGCGCTGCTGGATCGCTCATCGGGACCTCTTGAAAACGGAAAATAGCTAACACACATGAAGGTTCGTGTCATGCGCTGCAAGCCGGGCGTGATGCGAACAACCCACCGGGGTGCCGTTTATGGGCCCCGAATTCGTGCAGATTGCTCATCAGGAGGATATTGCCATGGAACGTCTCGATTTCACCCCCTATCGCCGCTCGACTGTCGGTTTCGACCGGTTGTTTGACCTCTTAGAGCGCCAGGCGCGTGCCACTGCGGGCGACAACTACCCCCCGTTCAACATCGAACGCCGCGGGGATGACAGCTACCGGATCACCCTCGCTGTCGCCGGCTTCAAGCCGCACGACCTTGATATCACCGCGCAGCAGAACCTGCTGGTGATCAAGGGCCAGCGCGCCGAGCCCGAGGACAAGCAGTTCCTTCATGTCGGCATCGCCAATCGCGGCTTCGAGCGCCGCTTCGAACTCGCCGATTTCGTGCGGGTGGAAGCGGCCGATCTGGCTGACGGCCTGCTCACCATCGACCTCTTGCGCGAGGTGCCCGAAGCGATGAAGCCGAAGAAAGTGCTGATCGGCGGCGGCACCGCCAAGCCGCTCACCGTGGTCGAAGGCGACACCAGCGCAGCCGCCTGAGCCTACCCTATCCGATGTCTCCAGCGAGGGGCGGCCTGCCAAGGGCCGCCCCTTTGCGCGTGCCCTCACCAGGCCTCGGCGACATCCACCAGCGCCTCGCGGTCAAGCACCGTCACGCGGCCGCCTTTCAGCGTCACGATCCCGCCGTCCGCCCAGGCTGAAAGCTGCCGGTTGATCTGTTCGCGCGACATGCCGGCGAAGTTGCCGAGCTCGCCCTGGCTCAGCGCGATCTTGAGCCGAGGCTCCTCCCCTTCCCCGCCCATCATCAGCCTCAGCAGGAAGCGGGCAAGGCGTGGGCCGGAAGTATAGGCGCGGTCCGCCTCGATCACCGTGTTGTTCTGCCGCAGCCGCCGCGCCATCGCCTGCAGCAGCCGCATGGCGAGCCCCTGATGCTGGCCGATGATCTCGGCAAAGGCCGAGCGGCTGAGGCCCAGCGCCTCGACCGGCTCGATCGCTTCGACACTTGCCGTGCGCTCGCCGCCATCGAGGAATGCGATCTCGCCCAGCACCGCGCCGCGCTCGGCATAATCGAGCACGATCTCGCGGCCATTGGCAGCCACCATGCTGACCCGCGCGAGGCCGCCCAGCACGATCCACAGCGTATCGCCCGGATCGCCTTGCAGGATGATCGGCTGGCCCGGCTTGAACGTGCGCACCGCGCCGCGCGCGGCGATATCGGCAAGCTCTTCAGCCGAACAGCCCGCCAGCAGGCTGGATGAAGTAAGCGTTTCGGCAAGCGTTGCGGCGTCCATGAGAATTCCCCCTATGCAGAAGAACCTAACCCGCAGCGCACCCGCTTGACCAGATCAAACCAAGCACTCAGACCAATCTGGCTTGCTTCACCGCGGCGGCAATGAAGCCCTTGAACAGCGGATGCGGCTCGAACGGGCGGCTCTTGAGCTCAGGGTGGAACTGCACGCCGATGAACCATGGGTGGTCGGGCCGCTCGACAATCTCGGGCAGCAGGCCATCGGGCGACATGCCCGAGAATACGAGGCCGCCCGCCTCAAGCGGTTCGCGGTAGGCGACATTGACTTCGTAGCGGTGGCGGTGACGCTCGCGGATGGTGGCAGCGTCATAGATATGCGCAACATGGCTGTTGCCCGAAAGCTGCGCCTCATAGGCCCCGAGCCGCATCGTGCCGCCAAGGTCGCCGCCCGCCGCGCGGGTTTCAAGGCCTTCAGGCGTCATCCATTCGGTGATGATGCCCACCACCGGCTCGTCGGTCGCGCCGAATTCGGATGAGGACGCCCCGGCAATTCCAGCCAGATTGCGCGCACCCTCGATGCAGGCCATTTGCATGCCAAGGCAGATGCCGAAGAACGGCACGCCGCGCTCGCGCGCAAAGCGCACGCTGGCGATCTTGCCCTCGGTCCCGCGCTCGCCGAACCCGCCGGGCACGAGAATGCCGTGCATGGGCTCCAGATAAGCGGTTATCTCGGCGTCGTCCTTTTCGAAGATCTCGGCATCGATCCAGCGAATGTTGACCTTGACCCGGTTGGCCATGCCGCCATGGACCAGCGCTTCGTTCAGCGACTTGTAGGCATCCTGCAGGCCGACATACTTGCCGACCACACCGAT
This sequence comes from Sphingomonadaceae bacterium, assembly GCA_947442095.1. Lineage (GTDB taxonomy): Bacteria > Pseudomonadota > Alphaproteobacteria > Sphingomonadales > Sphingomonadaceae > Novosphingobium. The sequence goes on along the minus strand of CANEVG010000193.1, from coordinate 3,884 downwards.
CGTGACCTCGCCTTCCGGGTTCTGGTGGCGATCGACGATATCGGTCCAGCGCGCCAGATCGGGCGCAGGGCTGGAAAGGCCGAAATGGCGCAGGACTTCAGAATCTAGCCCCTCGCCGTGATACTGCAACGGCACCGAATAGATGCTCTGCGCATCGAGCGCGGGGATCACCGCTTCCTTGCGCACGTTGCAGAACAGCGCGATCTTGGCGCGTTCGTTCTCGGGCAGCGGCTTTTCGCAGCGACACAGCAGGATATCGGGCTGGATGCCAAGGCCAGTCAGCTCGCGCACCGAATGCTGGGTGGGCTTGGTCTTCAGCTCTCCGGCAGCGGCGATATAGGGCACGAGCGTGACATGGACGAAGCAGGTCGTCTCGCGCCCCAGTTCGTTGCGCAGCTGGCGGATCGCCTCGATGAACGGCAGGCTCTCGATATCGCCCACCGTGCCGCCGATCTCGCACAGCACGAAATCGAGGTCTTCGGTCTGGTCGCGCGCGAAGTCCTTGATCGCATCGGTCACGTGCGGGATCACCTGCACGGTTGCGCCCAGGTAGTCCCCGCGGCGCTCTTTGGCGATGATATCGCGGTAGATGCGGCCCGAGGTGATGTTGTCAGACTGGCGCGCGGAGACGCCGGTGAAGCGCTCGTAGTGCCCGAGATCGAGGTCGGTCTCCGCGCCGTCGTCGGTCACGAAGACCTCGCCATGCTGATAAGGGCTCATCGTGCCCGGATCGACGTTGAGATAGGGATCGAACTTGCGGATCCGCACGCGGAAACCCCGCGCTTGCAACAGCGCTGCAAGGCTCGCCGCCATGAGGCCTTTGCCGAGCGAGGAGACCACGCCGCCGGTGATGAAAATGAACCGCGCCATGGGAGTTGGGCCTTACCGTCAGATGCTGGACACGCGCAAGCGCTGCCGACCGGAATCCAGCGCGCAATCCACAGGCGCAATCGAGCAGCCGAAATCAAATGAACGTTTCAGTCGGCCAAAATTCCGGCTGAAACCGTGATTTTGAGGGGGCGGAAAGCCGCGCCCGGCCAATATCTGCCAGGGGTTACTGCTTGGCTGCACCTGCCAGCGGATCAGTGCTCTTTGCCGGCGCGGTCTTTGGCTGCGTAGCTGGGACGGAAGGCCCGGCTGCAGCAGGCACCGGAGCAGCCGTAGGCGCACTCTGCACGGGCGCAAGCGGATCAACCGGAGCCGCCGGGGCGGTGCGCGCCAGCGAGGCGTCGATCTCGCGGCCCGACGTCGTGCGCACGGCCAGTGCCGCCAGAATGATGCTGAGGGCCACAAACAGTGTTGCCAGAACCGTTGTCGCCCGCGTCAGGAAATCTGCCGCGCCGCGTGCCGACATGAACCCCGACGGGCTTCCGCCCACACCAAGCCCGCCGCCTTCAGACTTCTGAATGAGAATCACGCCGACAAGCAAGGCAGCAACCAGCGCCTGAACGACCGAAAGAAATATGAAGAAGGACATGCACGCCTGCCTGCAATGGGCCTGAAATGGGCCTGAAACCGAAGCGCAGCATCTAGAACGCACGGGGCCAGTACGCAAGGCCGTCGCTGCGAATGCGCTCAGGCGCTGACCTGAGACGCTGCCGCAACGATCGGCAGGAACGCGTCTGCCGTGAGGCTTGCCCCGCCCACCAGCGCACCGCCCACGCCCGGTGCCCCGAGCAGGCCGATGGCATTCTCGCCGTTGACCGAACCGCCGTAGAGAATGCGCACCCGCACCGCGTCCTCGCCGAACGCTGCCACGAGCCGCGCCCCGGCCGCGGCATGCATGGCCACGACGTCTTCCACTGCCGCGACCCGGCCCGTGCCGATGGCCCAGACCGGCTCATACGCCACTGCAACGCGCCCGGCAGCCACCGCTGCCCCCTCGCCCAGCGGCACCGAGCCATCGATCTGCGCGCTGACGACCGCCTCGGCCTTGCCGGAATCGCGTTCGTCCAGCGTCTCGCCCACGCAAATGATCACGCTGAGACCCGCAGCCAGCGCCGCTTCGGCCTTGGCACGCACCAGCACGTCGTTCTCGCCGTGATCGCGGCGCCGTTCGCTGTGGCCTAGAATCACAAAATCCGCGCCGATATCGGCCAGCATGGCAGCGGAAACATCGCCGGTATGCGCGCCTTTGGCCGCCGTGTGGCAATCCTGCCCGCCCACACCGATGCCGGTCACCGCCTCGCGCACCGTGCCGATCAATGGTGCCGGCGGTGCCAGCGCGATCTCGACATCAGGATAGCGCTGCGCCGCGCGGTCAATCGCACGGGCCTCCGCGAGCATGGCCCGGTTGCCATTCATCTTCCAGTTGCCGACGATGTAGGGACGCTTTGTCATAGACTTGGGCAGAATCCTGCGGGGTGATTCCCGAGATTGCTGCAGCCGCTAACAAAGCGGGCGGACGAATGCAAAGCGCTGCTGACGCAATCCGTGGGCAAAATTCACATTGCGCCAGAACGAAGGGGAGCAGACCGCGTCCAGAAACTGGGCAGAAATTGGGCAGAAATTGGGCAAGCGACTAAGCGACAAGCACAGCCCATTGCGGGAATGCGCTTTGCCCCCTAATGCGCGCAGTCATGTCCTTCCGGGTCTTCCAGCGACCCTTTTGCAGCTAACGATTGGCCCCGATGATCGGTTTCATCCGCTCCCTTATCCAGTCCCGCATCGGTGTAGCCCTTGCGTTGGTCTTTCTCGGGCTGATTGCCTTGTCGTTTGCCGGAGCCGATATTTCCGGCGCGAATCTCGGCGGGTCCGGCAATGCCGATCGTGCCGTGACAGTCGGGTCGGCGCATATCAGCACGGCGGATGTGCAGAAGGCGATTACCAACGCGCTGGAAAACGCGCGGTCCGAAAACCCGACTGTCACGATGAAGGACTTTATCGCCCAAGGCGCATTGGAAGAAGTCATCAACGGCCTGGTAGACCGCGCCGCCATCTCGGAATGGGGCCGCAAAGGCGCTGTGGGCATTGGCGTAAGCGACCGGTTGGTGGACAGCGAGATCGTCAAGAACCCGGCCTTCCAGGGCGCCGACGGCAAGTTCAGCCAGACAGCCTACAAAGCGCTTCTTGCTCAGCGCGGCTTGCCCGATGCGCTGGTGCGCGATGATCTCGGCAAAGGTCTGATGACCCGGCAGGTGCTGATCCCGGCCGGCATCGGTGCGAAGTTCCCGCTCGCTTCCGCTATGCGCTACACAGCCGTGCTCACCGAGACGCGCGAGGGCACGATTCAAGTCATTCCCTCGGCCGCCTTCGCACCGAAAGAGCCGCCGAGCGAGGCCGATCTCGCCGCGTTCTATCAGACCAATGCCTCGCGCTATCAGCGCCCGGAACGCCGCACGATCCGCTATGCCATCTTCGATGAAACCGCCGTGAAGGCCGTGCCCGCGCCGAGCGATGCCGAAGTGCAGGCGCGCTACAAGCTGAACGCCGCCACTTACGCTCCAAGCGAGAGCCGGGGTTTCACGCAAGTCATCGTGCCGACCGAACCCGCCGCCAAGGCGCTCGCAGCCGAAATCGCGGGCGGCAAGTCGATTGAGGCGGCAGCAGCGGCCAAGGGCCTCTCGGCGAGCAAACAATCGAGCATCTCGCGCCAGAAGCTGCAAAGCGAAGCATCGAAGGCTGTCGCCGATGCTGTCTTCGCTGCCGGGCAGGGCAAGATCGCAGCGCCCGCCAAGGGCCCGCTGGGCTGGCATGTCATCCGCGTCGATGCGGTGATCCAGATCGCTGGCAAGTCGTTCGATCAGGCGCGTACGGAAATCGCGGCCGCGCTCTCGGCGGAAAAGCGCAAGGCCGCGCTGGTCGATCTCTCCGCCCAGTTCGACGAGGCGTTTAGCGACGGCAAGGGCCTCGTCGATACGGCCAAGGGTCAGGGCCTCACGCTT
>CANEVG010000192.1 GCA_947442095.1 Sphingomonadaceae bacterium | reverse complement strand
TGGTGGTGAAGGTCTTGGAGGCGACCGCGATGAGCGTGGTGGCAGGATCGCACTGCTTGACGGCGGCAGCGAGCGCGGCGCCATCGATGTTCGAGACGACATGGACCGCAACTTTGGCATCCTCGCGCGCCAAAGCGTCGATCGCAAGCGCGGGGCCCAGCGCGGAACCACCGATGCCGATATGGATCAGGCTCTTGATCTCGCCCAAAAGGCCTTCGTGGATCACCTCGACCAGCGCGCGCATGCGTTGTTGGAACATGGCGGCCTCTTCGGCGGCTGCCGGATTGCCCACTCCGCGTTCGGCCATATGGGTAGCGGCGCGGCCTTCGGTGTTGTTGATGGTCTCGCCTGCCAAGAGCGCGGCGCGGCGGGCGGGGAGATCGACGGCAGCGGCGATCTGGCCGAGCACGGTGTCGACCTCAGCACAGAGGTGCGTTTTTGTCCAATCGAAGCGAATCGGGCCGCCGGGCAGATCGAGCACGCTGGCATAGCGCTCGATCCGCGCGGGATCGGCAAAGAGCGCGGCCAGCGTGGGCTGCGGGAGGATTTCGAGAGCCTTCCAGAGGGCATGATTTTCGGTCGCGGCCATCGTCTCGAATCCTCTTGTGCTGCAGTGCGGTACCCTGCCCGTTCGACCAAGCGCAAGGGATCACCGACAAACCGCGCGGCAAAATTCGTTTGCGCACCGCATATCACGAAGTCTGCGCTTGACGGATGCGAGGCCTCTCCACATGACCGCGACAATGACCGACACGCCTGAAGAAACCCCGCAGGACGCGGCGATCACGCCCGATCCGCCGCCCGAAGCACCGCTCCAGCCGGCAAAGCCCGCGAAAAAAGATCGCAAGGAAGACAGCTTTCCGGTGTTTCTCGTGAAGCTCGTGCTGATCGTGGCGTTCTTCCGCAGCTTCGTTTTCTCGCCGTTCAACATCCCCTCGGAATCGATGCTGCCGCGGCTGGAGAACGGCGACTACCTGCTCGCCGCAAAGTGGCCGTTCGGCTATTCCTCCTATTCTCTGCCGTTTAGCGCGCCCTTGCTGCCGCACCGGATCTTCGCCAGCCAGCCCAAGCGCGGAGACGTGGTGATCTTCAAGTCTCCGCCGGGCAACAAGACCGACTATATCAAGCGCGTGATCGGGCTGCCGGGCGATACGGTGCAGATGATCGGCGGCCAGCTCCATCTGAACGGTGTGCCGGTGCCCAAAGTGAAGATCGCCGATTTCGTCATCCCGGTTTCGGCCAACACCGTGTGCATCGCGCCGGAATTCGAGGCGACCGAACAGGACGGCAAGGCCACCTGCCACTATCCGCAATTTCGCGAGACGACGCCCGAGGGCAAAAGCTACAACGTGCTCGATCTGGGCTACCGCCCGCAGGACGACACGCCGCCAGTGATCGTACCTGCAGGCCAGGTGTTCCTGATGGGAGACAACCGCGACAACTCGATGGACAGCCGCTTCCCGGCGGTCGAGGGCGGCGGGATCGGCCTTGTTCCGCAAGACAACCTTGTCGGCCGCGCGACCGTGGTGATGTGGTCCACCGACGGCTCGGCCAACTGGCTGCTGCCGTGGACCTGGTTCACTGCTGCGCGCTATGACCGGATCGGGGGCACGTTCTGAGCGCCGCACTTGCGCCAGAGGCAGCGGGCTTCATCACCGCGCTGACTGGAGCGCCGCCCACGCGCGCGGAACTGTGGCATGACGCGCTGACGCATGGTTCGATGGGTGAGGCGCGCGATTACCAGCGGCTGGAATTTCTGGGCGACCGGGTGCTGGGGCTGGCGATTGCCGAATGGCTGCATGAACATAGCGAGGCTGCGGAGGGCAAGCTTTCGCAGCGTTTGAACGCGCTGGTCAGCCGCGAAACGTGTGCCGATGTCGCGCGCCGGCTGAACGTGGCTCCGCAAATCCGGCTGGGCAAGCAGGCGCGCGGCGATGGCGCGGGGCAGAGCGACAACGTGCTGGGCGATGTGATGGAGGCGCTGATCGGTGCGCTGTTCGTCGAGCGCGGGTTTGCAGCAGCGCGCGATTTCGTGCGGCGCGCGTGGGAACCAGCGATGACGGGCGGCGCAGGGCAGCGCAAGCACCCCAAGGCGGCCTTGCAGGAATGGGCCGCGGGCAATCGCCGCAAGCCGCCGGTTTATACGCTGGTCTCGCGCGACGGGCCGGACCATGCGGTGAAGTTCACGGTGCAGGTCGAAGTGACTGGGGTCGGCGCTAGCGAGGCTACCGGAACGAGCAAACAGGACGCCGAAACCCAGGCTGCGCAGGCCTTTATGGCCCGATTTGGCTAGAGCATTCGGCTGAAACAGGATGAGCATGGACCAAGACCAAGAGACGACGGAATCGCCAAAGCCCAAGCCCATTGAACACTGCGGCCTTGTCGCGGTGATCGGCGCGCCCAATGCGGGCAAATCGACGCTGGTGAATGCACTGGTCGGGCAGAAGGTGGCCATCGTCTCCGCCAAGGCGCAGACGACGCGCGCGCGGCTGATGGGGATTGCGCTGCAGGATCTTCCGGCCCTGCGGGCGCAGATCATTCTGGCGGACACGCCGGGTCTGTTCGAACCGCGTCGCCGACTGGACCGGGCGATGGTCCATGCCGCGTGGGAAGGCGCGTCCACCGCCGATGTGATCCTGCTGGTGGTCGATGCGCGCAAGAAGAAGCGCGACTACCTTGAGCCAATTCTGGCAAACCTGAAGGACCGGCCCGAGCGCAGGATCCTGGTGCTCAACAAAGTGGATGCCACCCCCAAGGAACCGCTGCTGATCATGGCTGAAGAACTGGCCCCGGCGGGCGGGTTTGACGAGGTGTTCTTCGTTTCAGCGCTTACCAATGACGGTATGCCAGAACTGAAAACGCGGCTGGCTGAGCTGATGCCGGAAGGGGCGTGGCATTATCCCGAAGATCAGGTGTCCGACGCATCGGAGCGGCTTCTCGCGGCAGAGATCACGCGCGAACAGCTTTACCGCCAACTGCATGACGAGCTGCCTTATGACAGTGCAGTGCGGCCCGAGAGCTATACCCCCCGCCGGGACGGTTCGATCGAAATCCACCAGCAGATCGTGATCGCACGAGACAGCCAGAAAGGCATTGTGCTCGGCAAAGGCGGATCGAAGCTCAAGGCCATCGGCGAGGCCGCGCGCAAGGAACTAGCCGAGCTTCTGGGGGTAAAAGTGCACCTGTTCCTTCACGTGAAGGTGGAGGAAAACTGGGCCGAGAGCCGCGAGATCTACGAGGAAATCGGTCTCGACTGGGTGAAGTAGGTCATTTTGCCCTCTCCCAACCCTCTCCCCTGAGCCGAAGGCCGCCGAAGGTAACGGGAGAGGGCTAAGTGGTTCAGGCCTTCTTCGCCTTTTTTGCCGGTGCTTTCTTGGCGGCAGGCTTTTTCGCCGGAGCCTTCGCGTTCGCTGCGGGCTTCGAAGCAGCCTTTTTCGCAGGCGCTTTTTTCTTCTTGCCCTTCGCTGGCGCCGCCGCGGCACGGGCATTGATCAGCGCGATAGCCTGCTCGAGCGTCAAGTCTTCGGGCTTGGTGTCCTTGGGCAAGGTCGCGTTGGTGGTGCCGTCGGTGACATAGGCGCCGTAGCGGCCTGCTAGCAGCTTCATTTCGCCGCCCGATGTGGGATGCGGGCCGAAGGTGTTGAGCGGTTCCACCGGCGTGCGGTTGCCGCGCGCGCCTGCGCCCGCTGCGGCTTCGGCGAGCTTGACCACGGCAGCGTTCATGCCGGTTTCGAATACTTCGGCGGTCGAGCGCAGGCGGCCGTACTTGCCGTCGTGCGCCAGATACGGCCCATAGCGCCCGATGCTGGCGGTGATCAGCTTGCCGGTTTCGGGATGCATCCCGATCTCGCGCGGGAGCGAGAGCAGATTGAGCGCCCATTCGAGATCGAGCTCGGCCAGGTCCTTGGGGATCGAGGCGCGCTTGGCCTCCTTGCCCTCGCCCAGCTGGATATATGGTCCGAAGCGCCCTGTGCGGCGGGTGACGTCTTCGCCCGAGACGGGATCCTTGCCAAGGCTTGCGTCATCGCTCCCTGCCCCGTCGCCTTCGGCACCGCCTTGCGCGAACTTGCGGGTGAACTTGCATTCCGGGTAGTTCGAGCAGGCCACAAATGCGCCGTAGCGCCCGCCGCGCAGCGAGAGGCGGCCTTCCTGGCACTTGGGGCACAGGCGCGGGTCCGACCCATCGGCGCGCGGGGGGAAGAGGTAGTCCTGCAGGAAGTTGTCGAGCTCGGCGGTCACCTCGCTTGGCTTCTTCTCCATGACCTCATCGGACTTGGGCTTGAAATCACGCCAGAAGGCTTCAAGCACGGCCTTCCACGCGGCGCGCCCGCCTGAGACGTTGTCGAGCTCGTCTTCCATCCCGGCGGTGAACTGATAGGCCACGTAGCGCTCGAAGAAGCGTTCGAGAAACGCGGTCAGCAGCCGGCCGCTTTCCTCGGCAAAGAAGCGGTTCTTCTCGGTGCGGACGTAGTTCCGATCCTTGAGCACCTGCAGCGTGGACGCATAAGTCGAAGGGCGGCCGATGCCGAGTTCTTCGAGCCGCTTGACCAGCGAGGCTTCGGAAAAGCGCGGGGGCGGCTGGGTGAAGTGCTGATCGGCATCCACCGCGCGCTTCGCGGGTGTGTCGCCGCTGCTTAGCGCCGGGAGCAGGCCGGTTTCGTCCTCGCCGTCTTCGCTGGTTGCGCTATCTGCCTTGTGGTCGCGGCCTTCTTCATAGACCGCGAGGAAGCCCGGAAACTTGATGACCTGTCCATTGGCGCGCAGTTCATGCTTGCCGGTGCCTTCGCGCAAGGTGACGGTGGTCCGCTCGATCAGCGCCGAGGCCATCTGGCTGGCCATCGCGCGCTTGTAAATGAGATCGTAGAGCCGGGCCTCGTCGTTCGATCCGTAGCGCTCGACGCTGAAATCGGTTGGGCGGATGGCCTCGTGCGCTTCCTGGGCGTTCTTGGCTTTGGTTTCGTAGTGGCGCGGCTTTTCCGGCAGGTAATGCCCAGAATAGCGCTGGCTGATCGCGGTGCGCGCGGCGCTGATCGCGCTGGAATCCATCTGCACGCCGTCGGTGCGCATGTAAGTAATCGCGCCTGCTTCATAGAGCGTCTGCGCGACGCGCATGGTGTGGCTCGCGGCAAAGCCCAATTTGCGGGCGGCTTCCTGCTGCAAGGTGGAGGTGGTGAACGGGGGATAGGGGTTGCGGCGGGTCGGCTTGGTTTCGACTTCCTCGACGCGGAAGGTTGCGGCCTCGACAAGCGTCTTGGCGCGCTTGGCGATGCCTTCATCGCCAAGCGACAGGCGTTCAAGCTTCTCACCCTCGAAGCGCACGAGGCGAGCCTTGAACGCCGTGCCACCCTGTTCAAGCGTGGCGATCACCGACCAGTATTCCTGGGACTTGAAAGCCTCGATCTCGCGCTCGCGTTCCACGATGAGGCGCAGCGCGACCGACTGGACGCGCCCGGCGGACTTTGCACCGGGCAGCTTGCGCCACAGCACGGGCGAAAGTGTGAAGCCGAACAAGTAATCGAGCGCGCGCCGAGCAAGGTAGGCGTCGATAAGATCCTGATCGAGTTCGCGCGGGTGCTTCATTGCCTCGGTCACGGTGGCCTTGGTGATGGCATTGAACGTGACGCGCTCGACCTCCTTGGGCAGCGCCTTGCGCTTGGCGAGCAGTTCGCGCACGTGCCACGATATCGCCTCGCCTTCACGGTCGGGGTCGGTGGCGAGGATCAAGCGGTCGGCAGCCTTGGAAGCATCGACGATTGCCTTCACCCGCGCGGCCTTGTCGCCATAGAGCTCCCAGTCCATTGCGAAGTCCTCGTCCGGACGCACCGAACCGTCCTTCACGGGCAGATCGCGGACGTGGCCATAGGAGGCGAGGACCTTGAAACCGGGGCCGAGATACTTCTCGATGGTCTTGGCCTTGGCCGGGGATTCGACGATGACTAATTGCATGGGATCTTGGTGAACTTTCCTACGCGTATACGTACGCGCGAGGGTGGGGCGCAAAAGCCCGGTCCGTCAACACGTGTGAGACCGGCCCTTTAGTCTTAAGAGAACACGTCGTCGAGCGCGCCTTCGGATTTCGCGATGAGACCATAGATCGCTGTGCTCAAAACCGCGAGGATGACGCAGAACACGGCGCCGAGGCCGTTGCCGGTCAGCGCCTCGATCACCGAGCCTTCTACCCTGGGGGTGAACAGGATCCCGGCAAAGGACGCCATGGAAAGTGCAAGCAGCAAGCCGACGATCACGAAGCAGCCGACAATCGGCCAGGCGCTAACCCGCGTGCGCCGCCATGGCTCCTTCAGGGACTCGATCGCGTGGCACTCCTCGCCAACGACAAGCGGGTTGGAGAGGGAAGCGCGCCGCAAGATAGAGCCCCGCCACGATCATCAGCACAAGAGCGCCCTTCATGCCCAGCGAACCAAGCAGCGCCGCGCCCAGGGCCTAGCCATAGTGCCGCTTGGCTGGCCTGAGATCGAAATCCTGGCCCAAGACATATTCAACCAGATGATACGGAATGATAAAGCCGATACTTCCATTGGGTAGGGTGCCGCCGGCTTCCCCCAAAGTGAGATCGAGCAGCGTGCCCACCGCAGTCAGCACCCCGCCCGCCAGCAGGCAGACGCGGGCATGTCGCTGCAGCCGTGCGGCAAGTTCCCGTTAGAGCAGCGCCATCTGCACTGCGCCTGCCCTAGCGCCGCTTTGCCGGATGATCTCGTCGGTGCCGACCGGCGCGGTGCCGAGCAAGTGCATGATATCGAGCGGGCTTTTGTTCGCTTGGGGCGCATGCTGCAGCCCGGGACCTTCATCGGACTAGGGATCGGCCGGG
>CANEVG010000191.1 GCA_947442095.1 Sphingomonadaceae bacterium | reverse complement strand
TGGCTGCCTTGTAGCCTGAATGCGGTCTCCGTCACCGAAAAATACGGAGCTGAGGCGAGGCAGGCGCTAATGAGCAGCACAGAAGCATATCGCAGTGCTTTCGCCATCAATCGTCCTCCAGTCCAATTGACGACGATCTATAAGAGAATGCTCAAAGTCCGTTAACCACGACAAAGCGGTCCTTCAGCACTTCGGGAGCCAGCCCCAAAAACCGCCTAAGCCACCGCCGCAATATCCGTCAGCGCAAAGTCCTCTCCCTTGAACAGCAGCGGCTCGCCGCTGGCGCGGGCCAGTGCATAGGCAAAGCAATCGCCGAAGTTCAGCCCGGCCTTGTGCCGACCTTTGCCGAAATCAAGAAACGCCTGCCGCGCGAGCGCGCCATGTTCCAGCGTCACCGGCTCGATGCTGATGCCCGCCCGCCGGACGAAGGCGTTGGCTTGCCGCGTGCCTTCAGGCCCGAGTTGGCTTTCCACTACCATGACGAGTTCAAGATGGTTGGCCACGCTGATCCGGCAGACCTCGGCCTCGTGGATCAGGCACACAAACGCTTCCGCCTCGGGCTCGCGATAGAGCACAGCGACCAGCGCCGAGGTGTCGAGGATCATCGCGGCAGGCCGTTCTCGTCATAGAGCAGAGCGCCGTGATCGGCGTAAGCGCTCGGCACGTGGACGGCAGCCCGGTCCGCGATCGCGAGCAGTTCCCCTATGCTCGCCCGGCTCTTGCGCCGCTCGATCCCCGCCAGCCGCTCGCGCAGCGCATCGGTCACCACCCGCGTCATGCTCTGCCCTGTCGCCTGTGCTATGGCCTGCGCCAGCCGATGGGCCTCAGGGTCCTTGACATTGAGACTCACAATGCACCTTTCTAGAAAAAGCGCCATCTTTCTACCATGACTGAAGCGGAAATGAAAGAGCGCGGCGCCATCGATGCACTGATCGCGGCGGAGGGGCTACCCGCCACCTATCGCGCCATGATTGAGCAGCATTGGCGCCCCTTGGCCGCTGCCATCGCGGCAAGGCATGCAAGCTGCCCTCTGATTGTCGGTATCAATGGCTCACAAGGCAGCGGCAAATCCACGCTCTGCCACTTCCTCGAAGTGCTGCTGCGCGAAAGCTACGGCCTCCACGCCGCCACGCTCTCGCTCGACGACCTGTACCTGACCCGCCGCGAACGCGTGCACCGCGCCGCCACGGTCCACCCCCTGCTCGCCACGCGCGGCGTGCCGGGCACCCACGATGTGGCGCTGGGCGAGGCGGTGCTGGCCGCCGTCCGCGACGGCCGCGCCAGCCTGCCTCTCCCGCGCTTCGACAAGGCCCGTGATGACCGCACGGCGCAAGCGGATTGGCCCGTGATCGCAGCGCCCATCGATGTGCTGCTGCTGGAGGGCTGGTGCATCGCAGCCACGCCGCAATCCGCCGAAGCGCTCGCCGAACCGGTCAATCGGCTTGAGGCGGAGGAAGACCCGGACGGTACCTGGCGCGCCTATGTCAACGCGGCGATCGAAGGTCCCTACCGTGCGCTGTTCGCCCAGATCGACTTCCTCATCATGCTCGCCGCACCGGGGTTCGAAGCCGTCCTCGACTGGCGGCAATTGCAGGAAAGCAAACTCCGCGCGCGCACCGGACGCGGCATGAGCAACAGCGAGGTCGCTCGCTTCGTGATGCATTACGAGCGCCTCACGCGCCACTTGCTCGTCGATCTGCCGGGGCGAGCAGACGCAGTCGTCTCGCTCTCCGCCGATCACGCCGTCACAGGGTTGGCCTTTGCCGCCCCCGTCAGTTCGGCGGGATCGGCAAACCGGGCGCAGCCGCAGCTATGACCTTGTCGAACAGCGCGGATGGCTCGGGAATGTCGGAGTTGACCAGAACTGCAACGCCCGTCTTCTGCTTGGGCCAATGGATGATGTACGCCCGGAAGCCTTGCCACGAGCCTGTGTGGTATTCGATCGGCGTCCCGTTCACAGCCACGGTGAACCAACCCATCCCATAAGAGGCCGGTTTGTCCGGGGCGACCTTGATCACCGGGGCCTTGGCCGCGGCCCAGAGCGGCGCGAAGGCCGGGCTGGGCCCATCCATCGCCGCCAGATAGGTCGTGAAATCGCGCGCCGTGATATACGTGCTGCCGTCGGCGGTGTGGTTGAAGGTGGTGGAGACCCAGGCCTGGTTCTTCAGCGGCGCGCCGAGCTTCCCGCCGTCGCGCTCATAGCCCGAAGCACGGCCGGGGATGATATCGGCTTCCGAGTTGTCGCGCGTCGTAGTCATGCCCAGAGGCTTGAAGATATGGCTGGTGAAATAGGCATGATAGGGCGCTCCGGTCATCTTCTCGATCACCAGGCCGAGCATCACATAGGCCATGTTGCAGTAGGCCCACTGTGTGCCCGCCGGCCGGGTCTTGGGCATCGTGTAGACAAGCTGGCGCACCTCGTCCCAGCTCATTGTCTTTTGCACATCGACTTTCGAATAGTCGTCATCGAGCCCCGAGGTATGCGAAAGCAGGTGATTGAGCTTGATATCGGCCCAGCTTGCAGGAGCATCCGGAAGATACTTGGAAATCGGATCGTCGATGCGGAGTTTACCCTCTTGCTGCAGCATCAGGATCGCAAGGCTGGTGAACTGCTTGCCGGTCGATCCGGTCTGAAACAGCGTGTCAGGCGTGACGGGCACCTGCCATTCGAGATTGGCGCTGCCATAGCCTGAGAGCCGGGTGATCTTGCCGTCCTGCTCGATGCCGATGGCAAGGCCCGGGATGTTCTGCCGCTTGATCTCGGCGTTTACAGCATCATCAAGCGCATCGGCGCTGGCGGTCTGAACGGCAGCGAGTGACAAGAGCGCCGCAAAACCGGTCAGGGACTTTTTAAGCATCGGCCTCTCCTGTTGATCGCGGATCAGGCTATGCAAGCCGCCGCCGGCTTGCAAGCACCCTCAAACAAAGCTGTAGGGATCGATATCCACCGCCACACGCACCCCCGGCGGGAAGCGCAGCGGGTCCAGCCACGCGCGGATCACCTTCTGCACCTCGCTCGATCGGCGCGCGGCGATCAGCAGGCGGTAGCGGTGGCGGCCGCGCAGCAGCGAGAGCGGGGCAGGGGCAGGGCCAAGGATGAGCACATCGGCGAGGTCAGGCCGCGTTCCGCCGATGGCGCGGGCGGCTTCGCGCGCTTCGGCCTCGTCCTCGCTCGAAACGATGATCGCCGCCCACCGGCCAAACGGTGGTGCGCCTGCCTCGCGCCGCGCTTCGGTCTCGGCGGCATAGAATGCATCACGCGTCCCGCTTGCGAGCGCCGCGATCACCGCTGCCTTGGGGTGGCGCGTCTGGATCAGCACGAGCCCTGCCTTGGCGCTGCGCCCGGCGCGGCCTGCAACTTGCGCGATCTGCTGATAGGTGCGCTCGGCGGCGCGCAGATCCCCGCCATCCAGCCCCATATCGGCATCCACCACCCCGACCAGCGTGAGATCGGGAAAGTGGAAACCTTTGGTCACCAACTGTGTCCCCACGATTACATCGATCGCGCCGGCTTCCGCCTTGCTCACGAACTCGGCCGCCGCCGCTGGGCTGGTCAGCGTGTCCGAAGTGACGACGGCGACCCGCGCGCCGGGCAGGATTTCCGCCGCCTCATCGGCAATTCGCTCCACCCCGGGACCGCAGGCGACCAGGCAATCGAGCTCGCCGCATTCGGGGCAGACCGGCGGCGGCGGCACTTCGTGTCCGCAGTGGTGGCAGGCGAGGCGCTGCGAGAGCCGGTGCTCGACCAGCCATGCCGAACAGTTGGGGCACTTGAAGCGAAAGCCGCAGTGCCGGCATAGGGTGAGCGGCGCATAGCCGCGCCGGTTGAGGAACAGGAGGCTCTGTTCGCCTTTGGCCAGCCGGTCTTGCAGCGCCTCCACCAGTGGCGGCGCCAGCCAGCGGCCGCGCTCGGGCTGTGTTTCGGTGAGGTTGATCACTTCGATCTCGGGCAGGCTCGCCCCGCCGAACCGGCTCGGCAGCACCAGCCGCCGGTAGCGCCCGGCTTCGGCCATCTGCAGGCTTTCCAGCGCGGGCGTGGCGCTCGCCAGCACCACCGGCACGCTTTCGAAATGCCCGCGCATGACCGCGACATCGCGCGCATTGTAGCGCACGCCGTCGTCCTGCTTGAACGAGATTTCGTGCGCCTCGTCGACCACGATCAGCCCGAGATCGGCAAACGGCAGGAACAGCGCAGACCGCGCGCCGACCACCACCTTGGCTCCGCCAAACGCCACCTGCCGCCACGCCCGCCGCCGCTCCGAAGCCTTGAGCGAGGAATGCCAGGTCACCGGCGCCACGCCGAAGCGCGCCTCGAACCGGCTCAAAAATGCCGCCGTCAGCGCGATTTCGGGAAGCAGCACAAGCACCTGCCGCCCGGTCTCCAAAGCGGCGGCCACCGCCTCGAAATAGGTCTCGGTCTTGCCCGAGCCGGTCACCCCGTCGAGCAGGAAGGGCTGAAACCTGTGCGCTCTGACCGCCTCCACCATCTCAGCCGCCGCTTCGGCCTGCTCGGCAGAAAGGTCCGGCTGCGCGAAGTGCGGATCGGGTTCGGCGTAAGGCCGGTCGCTGTCGACCTGCACCGGCTCGATCAGCCCCGCACCCGCCATGCTGCGCAGCACGCCCTCGGAAACATCCGCGATCTCGGCCAGTTCGCGCATCGTGCCCTGCTCGCCTTGCAGCAGATCGAGCGCGAGCAGCCGCTGCGGCGTCATCCGCGCGGGCTCTGCACCCGTCAGGCGGTATTCGGTGAGCGTACCGCCGCCGCGCAGCGCCGCGCTGCTCGAAAGCGCCATGCGCGCCACGGAACTCAGCGAGGCGAGGTAATAGTCGGCACACCATTCGATCAGACGGCGCAGCGGCGCGGGCAGGGGCGGCACCGGCAGCACGTCCAGCAGCTTGCGCAGCTTATTTTCGGGGTAGGGATCGGCGGCAAGGTGCCCCTCATCCCACACCACGCCCACGATCTGGCGCGGCCCGAGCGGTGCGACGACCACGCTACCCGGTGCCACGTCCATCCCCTCGGGCACCCGGTAGTCGAGCGGCCCGAGTGCGGCATTGAAGACGAGGCAGCGGACGCGGGTCATCCAGTCCATCTAGGGACTGCGGCGCTCCGGGGCAAAGGGCGTGCCTCACCAAAAGAGTGGGTAATGAGAGGGTACAAACCCGCCGCCGCCGCGCTATAGGCCTTGGGGAATCACCAGCAGGACCGATCTTCCATGAAATTCTTCGTCGACACCGCCGACACTGCCGACATTGCCGATCTCGCCGCCACCGGCCTGCTCGACGGGGTGACCACCAACCCTTCGCTCATCGCCAAAGCGGGCCGCGATTTCATCGAAGTGACGCGCGAGATCTGCGGTCTGACCAGCGGCCCAGTCTCGGCCGAAGTCGTGGCGCTCGATCACGCCGGGATGATGCGCGAGGCTGAAATTCTGCGGAAAATCGCCGACAACGTTTGCATCAAGGTGCCGCTCACCATCGACGGGCTGAAGACCTGCAAGGCGCTCACCGGCGAGGGCACGATGGTCAATGTCACGCTGTGCTTCTCGGCCAACCAAGCGTTGCTTGCGGCCAAAGCCGGCGCAACGTTTGTTTCGCCATTCGTCGGCCGCCACGATGACAACGGCTTTGATGGCATGGACCTGATCCGCGATATTCGCCTGATCTACGACAACTACGCTTTCGGCACCCAGATCCTCGTCGCCTCGATCCGCCACGGCGTCCACGTGCTGGAAAGCGCCAAGATCGGCGCGGACGTGATCACCGCGCCGCCCGCCGTGATCAAGGGTCTGTTCAAGCACGTGCTTACCGAAAAGGGCATCGAAGGCTTCCTTGCGGATTGGGCCAAGACCGGGCAATCGATCGGCTGAGCCGGTTGGACGACAGGTGCGAATGAACGGTATGATCAGCAGCATCCCGGCATGCGTTGGCAGGGACCCTGCGTCATGATTGCCGGGCTGTGCTGGGCCCTTCTTGGCATGATCCATGTAGCGCCCGCACTTGCGCTGTTCCAGCCTGCCCTGATTTCCCGGCTGTACGGCATGGAGCCCGGGTCAAACGGCTTCATCCTGATGCATCACCGTGCCGCGCTATTTTTGGTGATCCTTGTCATCTGCGTGTGGGCCCTGCTTGATCCGGATGTCCGCCGCCTCGCGGCGATTGCCGCGGGGATCAGCATGGTCTCGTTCGTGGTGATCTGGTGGCGCGCAGGTTCGCCCGCGGCGCTGCACAGCATTGCGGTTGCGGACTTGATCGGCTTGCCGGTGCTGGCCCTCGCCAGTTGGCAAGCGTTTCAAGGAGCGGCATAGGCCATGGTCGGCGTGCTCGCAGCAGCCTTGTTTTACGGCTTGATCGGCGTGGCAGCGCTCATGCGCCCGCGCAATCTTCTGGCCAGGTTCGGGATCGAGGCCAGCCAGGCAGACAGCCGCAATGAGATCCGCGCGGTCTATGGCGGCTTCCCGCTCGCGGTTGCGGGCCTGTTGCTGTTCAGCCTTGTGCGGCCCGGTGATTCGGATGGCATCCTGTTCGCGCTGGCGGTCGCTTCGGCGGGCATGGCGATGGGGCGGATCGTGTCCGTGCTGATCGATCGCACGCTTGGCCGCTACCCCGCGCTGTTCATCGTGCTAGAGATCGTCGTTGCGGCATTGATCGCGAACGCCATAAAGGGCGTTTGAGACGATGAAGTGCTTACCCTTGGATTTGGACTGACCTTGCCCGACGATACCCCTCTCGATCAGTTCCGTTCGGTGCTTGCCGGCACCGCGCGTGCCGTTTCCGATGTTGCCGATGTCGAAGTGGCATGGACGGCGGATGCGCCGAGCCAGTCGGG
>CANEVG010000190.1 GCA_947442095.1 Sphingomonadaceae bacterium | reverse complement strand
TTCGGCGCGGTAGAGCACCCTGCCAAGCCAAGCCGCGATCAGACACATCGCCGCGCCCAGCAGCAACTGGTCCGCCAAGGCCACGTGCGCTGCGCTCAGACCCACGGCAACCAGCGAGCCGACTACCATGGCGCCGGCATTGACGATATTGTTCGCCGCAATCGTGCGCGCGGTTTCGGCCTTGTCGACCACCGTGGTGAGAAAGGCATAGAGCGGCACGACAAACATGCCGCCAGAGATCGCGATGCCGAGCAGGGTAAGCAGCAATGGCACGGCAAGCGGCTGGACCACGAATTCGGGCACGTCCATCAAGCCGGCGCCGGCGCTGTGCTGCCACATCTTACACACCACGTGGAACGCCACTATGAAGCAGCCCATTATGATGACCGAGATCGGGCCATAGCGCGCTGAGACGGTGCCTCCCAGCAGGCGGCTGATCGAGACCGATCCGATCGCGACCCCGACCGAGAATACAACAAGGAACAGGCTGGCGACTTCCTTGCTGGCGGACAGCACATTCTTGGCGAGCGGTGGGAACTGAATAAAAAGCACTGCACCGATCGTCCAGAAAAAGCTGATCGCGGCAATGGCCAGGAACACCCGGGGGTGCCGCATGGTCATGCTGACCAGCGTGATCGAGGAGCGGATGACGTTGAAATCGAGCGGCACTGGCTCCATCTGAGGGGGGGCAGGTGGCACGAACTGCGCGGTGCAGAAGCCAAGCAGCGCAGTGATGATGCAGATCACCGCGGCCCATTCAACCGGGATCCAGCCGGCGAAAATCGTACCCGCGAGGATCGAGATATAAGTCCCCGCCTCGACAAGCCCAGTTCCTGCAAGCACTTCGTTCGGCTGAAGGTGCTGGGGCAGGATCGCATATTTGATCGGGCCGAAGAACGTGGAGTGCACGCCCATCGCGAGCAGCGCCACCAGCATGAGCGGTATGGCGACAACTTGCACCGCCATGCCGCGCCACGCGAGGTAGAGCCCGGCTGCACCTACCAGCATGATGACGATTTCGGCGGCCTTGACGATGCGGATGATCCGCGCCTTGTCACGCATGTCGGCCAATTGGCCCGAAAGCGCCGAGAGCAGGAAGAACGGCAGAATGAACACGGCCGAGGCAATCGCGGAGAACCGCGCCTCGGCCGCTTCGGAGCTGTACACAGTGTAGACCACGTACAGAATCATCGCATTTTTGAAGAGGTTGTCGTTGAACGCACCAAGCAACTGCGTGGCAAAAAGAGGCAGAAACCGGCGTTTACGGATGAGCAGCGCGGTGGTCGTCATTCGGTCCTTGCCAGCATTCCGTTTCGCGTGGCGACCCTTAAACAGATGGACGGAGCGGGCAAGGGCCATCTTGCGGTTTCATCGCCGCGCCTTCCGGCTTATGATGCTATGCGATGCTGACCCTTCCCAACCTGCTGACGCTTTCCCGCATCGTCACCGTGCCGCTGCTCGCTGGGCTGTTGTGGTGGCCCGGGTGGCACACCGGCTACGCCATCGGCTTTGCGGTTTATGCCCTGATGGGCGTGACCGATTACTATGACGGCTATCTCGCGCGGGCGCAGGGCACAGTCTCGAAACTCGGCATTTTCCTTGATCCCATTGCCGACAAAATCATGGTAGCCGCGGTAATCTTGGTGCTTTCCGCACAAGGCGTGCTGAGCGGGCCCTTCGTCGGCGATCTGCATGTGATTGCCGGGCTCATCATCCTGCTGCGCGAGATTGCAGTTTCGGGCCTGCGCGAGTTTCTGGGCGGCATTCAGGTTTCGGTACCGGTTTCGAAGCTCGCCAAATGGAAAACCACGTTCCAGTTCCTATCGCTCGGCGCGCTGATCCTGGGGCAGGCGGCGCCAAGCTGGACCGTGATGATTGGCAGCCTGGACGCGAATGTGCCGCACACGGTCGGCCTGATCACGCTGTGGACAGCGGCGGCGCTGACGGTGATCACCGGGTGGGATTACCTGCGAGCCGGCCTCAAGCACATGGATTGATGGGCATGGTGTCAGTGGGAAAAGCGGTGAGCAGGGCTGTTGTGGTTGCCGTGCTGATCCTGCCGATGGCAGCAGCCTTGCAGAACTCGGCGACTGATCAGCGGTATCCCAAGGAAGCGCTACGCAAACGTCACGAGGTGACCTTGACGTTCACGGTGGATGTGACGGCAGACGGCAAAGGCGGAGAGCTGCCCGGTCATCGGTTCGATCGGCTGGCCGGAACTGGACAAAGCGACCTGCCTCAACGCATGAAGGGAGCGGGGTTCAAGCCGGCTACGGATGCCCAGCGCAAGCCGACCCGCGGGACATTCCCTGGCTCGTTCCAATGGGTAATTGCGCACTAGCCGAGGCGCGCCTCAGCCGGCCCCGGCTTTCGAAAACAGGTTCAGCACCACCACTCCGGCAATGATGAGGCCCATGCCCACGACCGCCGCTCCATCAAGACGCTGGCCGTGGATGGCCCATGCGAGCGCCGTGATCAGCACGATGCCCACGCCCGACCAGATCGCATAGGCGATGCCAGTGGGAATGCGGTCCAGCGTCAGCGATAGACAGAAAAGCGCTATGGCATAGCCAGCCATGCTGACCGCCAGCGGCACCATGCGGGTAAAGCCGGCGGACTGCTTGAGCGCAGTGGTGGCGATCACCTCGGCGACAATCGCGATAGCGAGCAGGAGATAGGGGGGAAGGGTCATCCTGCTCTCAGCTCCTCGGCCAGAAGTCGAAACTCTTTGCCGCGTGGGGAGTTCTTGCGCCAGACCAGCGCGATCTCGCGGCTGGCGTGCTCGGATGCGAGCGGTCGCGCGACGACCTGTGTGCCTTGCAGGATACCCGCATTAACGGCCATTTCGGGCAGCATGGTAAGGCCAAGGCCGTTGTCGACCATCTGCACCAGGGTGTGCAGGCTGGTGCCGATCATCGTGGCGCTGGCACGCAGCTCAGGGCGGTTGCACGCGGCCAGCACGTGGTCCTTGAGGCAGTGGCCATCTTCCAGCAACAGCAACCGCGCCTCATCGATCAGCGACGGGGCAATGCTGGCGGGCGGATCGCGAGGATCGTCCTTGGGGAAAGCGACGTAAAGCCGGTCATCAAACAAGTGTGCCACCTCTACCTCGCCGGTGGCGAAGGGCAGAGCGAGCAGCACGCAATCGGCGCGGCCATGGTGGAGCGATTCGACCGCTGCGGCGCTCGGTTCCTCGCGCAGGAACAGCTTGAGCGATGGGCGCTCCCGGCGCAGGCGTGGCAGGATGCGCGGCAGCAAGAACGGCGCTATCGTCGGGATCACGCTCATCCGCAGTTCGCCCGAAAGCGGTGCGCCGTGTGCCTGAACCAGCGCGGATAACTCCTCGCCCTCACGCAGCAGGCGGTGCGCCTTGGCCACGACCTGCTCGCCGAGCGAGGTGAAGCGCACAACGCGGCGGGTGCGCTCGACCAATGTGACGCCGAGCAGTGTTTCCAGCTCGCGCAGGCCTGCCGAGAGCGTGGACTGCGAGACGAAGCAGGCCTCTGCCGCGCGGCCGAAGTGGCCGTGCTCGTGCAGTGCGACCAGGTACTGGAGCTGTTTGAGCGTAGGGAGATACGTGCTCATGCGGTGGTCATTTGCTCGTTCGGGGGTTCAGTCTGTCGCGAGCTGGCGCACGTCATCCTGATCCCAGTCTCGTCCGTCCCCTCGATCATCGTCGCCGCCATCGTCAGTGCTGAGCAGGATGGCGTCTTTGTCTGCTGCAACGTCGTCAGTCGCGCTGTCAGGCTCATCGTTGCCGCCTGCAATCGCATCGATATGCGCCATCTTGAGCCGGTTCTTGACTACGGCGAAGGCCAGCTTGCCCTCGACCAGCTCCAGCGCATCGCGGCCGAACTGTTCGAATCGCCAGCCTTCCAGCAGCGGATTGCCCTTGCGTTGGCCCGCTGCAAGCGCTTCCAGATCATCGCTGCGCGCCAACAAACGGGATGCGATATCAATCTCACGGCTGCGGATCTTCAGAAGTAGCTTCAGAAGATCGGCGACCAATGCGCCTTCTTTGCCCAGCGGTGCGCCGCGCGGGGCGCGGGGCGGCAGTTCGGCTTCGGTTAGCGGCTTGGCATCGGCAATCGCCTGCATCAGGCGGCGGCCAATGTCGTTGTCCTTCCATCCGGCAGATAGCCCGCGCACTTTGGCCAGATCATGCTGTTCTCGCGGGGGGTGGCTGGCGACATCGGCCAGCGTTTCATCGCGCATGATTCGTCCGCGCGGGATGTTCTTGTCCATCGCCTCGGTTTCGCGCCAGGCGGCAATCGCCTTCAGCCTTCCAAGCACAGCCGGATTGCGGCTGGGCGCGCGGATCTTCTGCCAGACAGTCTGAGGATCGGACTTGTAATTTCTGGGATCAGACAGTTTTTCCATCTCGGCATCAAGCCATTCGCCGCGCCCGGTCTTGATCAGGCGCTTGAGCATACGCGGGAAAATCTTGGACAGATGCGTCACGTCGCCAATGGCATATTCGATCTGCCGCTCGGTGAGCGGGCGGCGCGACCAATCGGTGAACCGCGCACCCTTGTCGACTGTGAAGCCCAGCCAGCTTTCCACAAGGTTCGAATAGCCGATCTGTTCGGACTGGCTGATCGCCATCATGGCGATCTGCGTATCGAAGATGGGATGCGGGGTCTTGCCCGAGAGGTTGTAGATGATCTCCACATCCTGCCCCCCGGCGTGAAACACCTTGAGCACGTCCTCGTTGTTCACCAGCAGATCAAGCAGCGGCGCGAGGTCGATGCCGGAGGCCAGCGGGTCGATCGCAGCGGCCTCCTTGTCGTCCGCGATCTGCACCAGGCATAGCTCCGGCCAATAGGTATTCTCGCGCATGAATTCGGTGTCGACCGTGATGAAATCGGCCTTGGCGAGGCGCCCGCACAGGTCGGCGAGGGCATCGGTCGTGGTTATGAGCGGGTGTATCTTCATCGTGCTTTTCTGTATGTGCTCCTGAAAGGCCGAGGCGGTTCGCGCCAAGGCCTGTGCCAGAAGACAAGTGGTGACCCCGTCCGGGGCCTGCGGCTTGACAAAATCGCGGCCATCGCCTCTTGGCCGCTCGCGTTCCCTGCCCGAATGCTGCCCGATTGGCCAGCCAAATTGGATTTTGCTCGATGCATCCTTATCGTTCCCACACCTGCGGCGCACTCGCACAGGCGGATGTCGGGCAGAACGTCAGGCTTTCCGGCTGGGTTCACCGCAAGCGTGATCACGGCGGCGTACTGTTTGTCGATCTTCGCGATCATTATGGCATCACTCAAGTCGTGGCGGATAGCGACAGCCCCGCGCTCGCCGTTCTGGAAGGCCTGCGCGTCGAGAGCGTCGTGATGATCGAGGGCGAGGTCAAAGCGCGTAGCGCAGGCACGGTAAACCCGAACCTTTCGACCGGCGAAATCGAAGTCTATGCGCGCGCCGCCACGGTGCTTTCGGCGGCTGAAGAGCTTCCGATGCCGGTGGCGGGCGAACAGGAGTACCCTGAGGATATCCGCCTGCGCTACCGCTTCCTCGATTTGCGGCGCGAGACGTTGCACGCCAACATTGTGCGCCGCACCAAGGTTATCTCGGACATGCGGCGCCGCATGGAGGCTGCAGGCTTCACCGAGTATTCGACCCCGATCCTGACCGCCTCCAGCCCTGAAGGCGCGCGCGATTTCCTCGTGCCGAGCCGCATCCACGCCGGCAAGTTCTATGCGCTGCCGCAGGCGCCGCAGCAGTACAAGCAGTTGCTGATGGTGGCGGGTTTTGACCGCTATTTCCAGATCGCGCCCTGCTTTCGCGACGAGGACCCGCGCGCCGACCGCTTGCCGGGAGAGTTCTACCAGCTCGATCTTGAGATGAGCTTCGTGACGCAGGAGGAAGTGTGGGAAACGATGGAGCCGGTGATTGGCGGCGCGTTCGAGGCGTTTGCCGATGGCAAGCCCGTCACACCTTCGGGCCAGTTCCCACGCATCGCCCATGACGAGGCGATCCTGAAGTACGGTTCCGACAAGCCGGACTTGCGCAACCCGTTGTTGATCACCGATGTCGCCGCGCACTTCACCACCTCGGGTTTCGGCCTGTTCGAGAAGATTGTGGCGGGCGGCGGCACAGTCCGCGCGATCCCCGCGCCCGGCACGGCGGACAGGAGCCGCAAGTTCTTCGACGACATGAACGAGTGGGCGCGCAGCGAAGGCCATGCGGGCCTTGGCTACGTGACCCGCAAGCAGGGCGAGTTCGGCGGTCCGATTGCCAAGAACCACGGCACCGAAGGCATGGAGGCACTCTATGCCGCGCTCGGCCTTGGCCCGGATGACGGACTGTTCTTCGCGGCGGGCAAGGCAGAGCAGGCCGCCAAGCTGGCAGGGCTGGCGCGCACGCGTGTCGCCGAGCAGCTCGGCCTCATCGACAAGGACCGCTTCGAACTGTGCTGGATCGTCGATTTCCCGTTCTATGAATGGGACGAGGACGCCAAGAAGGTCGAGTTTGCGCACAACCCGTTTTCCATGCCGCAAGGCGGGATGGCCGCGCTGGAAGGCGCTGATCCGCTTTCGATCAAGGCCTTCCAGTATGACCTCGTCTGCAATGGCTATGAGATCGCTTCGGGCTCCATTCGCAACCAGAACCCCGAGCTCATGGTAAAAGCGTTCGAACTTGTCGGACTTTCGAAAGCCGATGTGGAACAGCGTTTCGGCGGCCTGTACCGCGCATTCCAGTATGGCGCGCCGCCGCACGGCGGAATGGCAGCAGGCGTTGACCGCATCGTCATGCTGGTCTGCGGCGCGCAAAATCTTCGGGAAATCACACTGTTCCCGATGAACCAGCGGGCCGAGGACCTGCTGATGGGGGCGCCTTCACCGGC
>CANEVG010000189.1 GCA_947442095.1 Sphingomonadaceae bacterium | reverse complement strand
GGCGCAGATTCAAGACGCACAATTCTGTGGCAATCCCGCCAGGCAGCTTCCGCTCCCACTTTCGGACATCGCATTTCGTCCATATGGTGAGGCGATGATTGGACCATTCGAGCAAGGCCACTGGTCTGAAAACGGGGCTCAACGCTCGTCCGGGGCAATGGTAGCCGGAGGGCGATATGTCGTCGCCCTGCCATTCACTGATTTCGATGGCGACGTTCATGCTGTTGGTGAAGCTTGGACTTTCTTGGGGGCAGCGTTCTTGCCTCACGACGACGGCCAATCGTTGTTCGTGTCGTTCGATGGTGAACGGGAATGGCACATCCGTCTGCAATGGCGGACCGAGACGCAAGCCGAGATACTCGACCATTTCGACGCGTATGTTCAGCCGGGGAACGGCAGCTAGCCACCCACTTTTCCAGATTCTCGCGCCGTCGGTCGATGCGGCGCGCCTGAAACGCGACAGGCTGGTTTCGGGTTAGTAAGCCGCCTGACGGCAACCGCTCCCAATTCCGGCCGTTCAGGGGCGATCTCCAGCTTTCCGAAACTTGCGGTTCACTGTGTAGCCGCTTTTCGGCGAATGCTGGGCTGGTTTCGGACGGGAAAACAAGAGAAACTGGCCTTCGACCTGATCAGCTCTACCGGCGGTTTCCGCCAGCACAGAGTGCGCTGCTCTATGACGAAAGGTCAGCAAGCCAACAGAAACAACACCGACCACCATTTCCCATGGCGGGAATTTTTGCTTGCTTCCCGCTTTGGGAAATGCGATACGGTTCCATGAGGATTATCTCCCGCCAAAACCTTGTCAAAGCAGGTCAAAAGCACCCTAAGACAAAAGCTTCCCTCACACATTGGGAGTCGGTTGCGAGAGCTGCGGCTTGGAAAACGCCGCTTGAAGCACAAGCCGCTTTTTCAGGAGCCAAGGCTCTAGATGGTGAAAGGGTTAGATTTGAGATTGGCGACGGATACCGGCTGATCGTCGCATTTCGCTGGGACCTAGAAATTGCATGGATTAAATTTTTTGGATCACACGCCGAATATGACAAAATTGATGTGCTGACAGTGAGCGAATACTGATGGAGACAGCAATGAACACCCTTGCCGAAATCCGGCCTATCCGCACCGACGACGACCATCGCTGCGCGCTGAAGGTCATAGAAGGGCTTTGGGGCGCCGAGCCTGACACCGACGAGTACGATCGGCTCGACGTGCTTGCAACTCTGATCGAGGCTTATGAAGGTCGACGCTGGCCCATCATAGAGATGGACCCAGTTGAGGCAATTTCCGGTGCCATTGAAAGCGGTGAGCATACGCGCGCAGAGCTCGCTGAGCTTATTGGGCAGTCACGTGCCACCGAAGTTCTCAAGCGTAAGCGCTACCTCACTCTTCCCATGATTCGGCAAATCGCTGGAAATTGGGGACTGCCTGTGGGGATGCTCGTGAAAGAGTATGATTTGGCCACAACAGCAAAAGCTAAAGCGCGGCCCCGCCTTTACTCCACCAAGGGTAAAGCAGCCCGCTCTAACGTCGGGAAACGCACGCGTTCTAAAGCCGGCGAAACTTTATAGGTTACCGCAACTTGGAGCGGCACATACTGACAATGGGTCGGCGCGAACGGAAAATGGAAGCCGTAACCGTCGGTGAGACGACGTGAACCGCGCTAGATTTGCCGGAGGCCTCAGCTCCTGAGCTCAACTCGAGCAAGTTGATTGGAACGTCCGGAATCGCTTCCAGATGTTGCCATTCAATCCCACTTGCCGCATGCCCGAAAGCGGTCATTCGTTTGGACCTTGGCTGCAGCGAAATTGTTTGCGCCGACCCTGAAACTAGGCAACGCGGAAAGTGCTGGCGTGGCGGCTGTCGAATTGCGTCCCTATGGGTATATTTGACGTATATTAGACAAAACACCAAAGAGAACGCCTAAAGCGTTGATTTCTTTGGTGACCCCTACGGGAATCGAACCCGTGTTTCAGCCGTGAGAGGGCCGCGTCCTAACCGCTAGACGAAGGGGCCGCGATGGGCGGTTCCTGAGAACCGCCTCTGCCCCGCAGTCCAGTGGTGACCCCTACGGGAATCGAACCCGTGTTTCAGCCGTGAAAGGGCCGCGTCCTAACCGCTAGACGAAGGGGCCACTGGACAAGGCCATGAGGCAGGACCGCGCGTCTAAGGCGGCATGGGAACTTGGTCAAGCCCTTGCGGATTGGCTACGCGAAAACTGTCCCATCGGGCATCTGACTTGTCCCTAAATCGCGCGAAATCGGGCCGGTGTCGCGCCGTTTCAGTTTACCTGAAACAGGTTCTAATCCGCGAAGGCTGCGTCCTCGACATGGAGTTCGGCGGCGGGGCGGCTGCCCCAATCATCGATCTTGGCGCGGCCCGCCAGCCATAGCGGCCGCCCGCGCGAAGCGTGGAGCAGGGCCTGGCCCATTTCGGTCTCGGCCGCGCGGAAGGCCATCGCCTTGAACGAGCGGCCGTCAGGTCCGCCTGCGATCATGCGCACGTGATCCGCGCCGACCAGATCGCACTTGATCAGCCGCACGGGACCCACGGCAATGCGCGGGCCGGGCCAGCCGATGCCGAACGGGCCTGCGGCCTCGAGCGTCTCGACCAGATCGGGGGTCAAACCGCCGGGGGCCAGCGAAAGATCGAGCAGCAGCGATTGTCCGCGCCGCGCTGCGCCAACCTCGCGCGCGAGGCGTTCTTCCAGCCAATCGGCAAAGCGGGGGAGTTGATCGGGCGCGATGGTGAGCCCGCAGGCCATGGCGTGACCGCCGCCCGCGATGAGCAGCCCGGCGGCGCGCGCGGCGATGATCGCAGCGCCTAGGTCGACCCCAGCGATGGATCGTCCGGAGCCTTTGCCGTTGCCCTCCGCGTCGCCCTGTTCGGCGATGACGAGCGTGGGCTTGCCGGTCTTTTCCTTGATCCGCCCGGCGACAATGCCGATCACGCCCGGGTGCCAGCCAGCCCCGTGCACCACCACGACGCTGCGGTTGTGCTGCGCATCGACTTGCGCCTCGGCGGCTTCCTGCACCGCCTGTTCGATGGCGCGGCGTTCATCATTGAGCTCGGACAAGCGCGCGGCGATGGTGCGCGCCTCTTCGGGGTCTTCGGTGGTGAGCAGGCGCACGCCGAGGCCTGAATCGCCGATCCTACCTGCTGCATTGATGCGCGGGCCGAGCGCGAAGCCGAGATCGCTGCAGGTGGGTGCGCGCTTGAGGCGGCTTGCATCGATCAGCGCGGCGAGCCCCACGTTCTGACGCCGCGCCATGATGCGCAGCCCTTGTGCCACATAGGCGCGGTTGAGCCCGCGAATCTGCGCGACATCGGCGACGGTGCCGAGCGCCACGAGATCGAGCAGCGCCATGAGATCGGGCGCGCGGCGCCGTTCGAAGAAGCCGCGCGTGCGCAAGGTGCGCAAGGTGGCGACCGCGAGCAGGAAGGCCACGCCGACAGCGGCCATGTGGCCGTGGGAGGCGGCCTCGTCGCTTTCATCGAGCCGGTTGGGATTGACCAGCGCGGCAGCGGGGGGGAGCACCTCGGCGCACTTGTGGTGATCGACCACGATGACATCGACGCCCTCGGCCCGGGCTGCGCCCAGCGCTTCATAGGCCATCGCGCCGCAATCGACCGTGACGATCAGCTGCGCGCCTTCCTGCGCAAGCCGCACGAGCGCTTCGGCAGAGGGACCATAACCTTCAAGCAGGCGGTCCGGAATGTAAGGCCGCGCGATGACGCCGAGTTCGCGCAGGAAGCGGATGAGCAGCGCGGCGCTGGTCGCGCCATCGACATCATAATCGCCGTAGACCGTGATCGATTCGCCGCCAGTGGCGGCATCGGCCAGCCGGGCGGCTGCGGTGTCCATATCGCGGAAGATCGAAGGGTCGGGCAGGAAATCGCGCAAGGTGGGGCGGCGGTGGCGTTCCAGATCGGCGCGCTCGACCCCGCGCGAGAGCAGCAGCTGGTCGATCAGCCCGTCCATGCCGCCAGAGCTGCCCATTCCAGTGGATTCGGCGGCCATGTCCATGTTGCCGCCGCGCCAGCGCCAGGCGAGGCCCGAAAGCGATTGGGTGATGGCGGTGACCGGGATCATGCCTCCAAGGCTAGACCATCGCGGAAGCGCGGGGAAGAGGCGCGCAAAAAGCTGCCCACAAGCGGCCCACACTTTGCGCCAGATCACCGCTTTGGCGCAGCATGATTGACAGGATGCCCTAGGATATGGTCGCATGATCCAAAGAGATCATTGGTCGCGCCATCACGAACCGAGTACCTTCCATCTGGAGGGGGCTATCCGGACAGGGGATTTGAGCTGATGACCGCACATGCATTCAGGCTGATCGCGTTGGCAGGCACCGCAAGTGTCGTCGTGGCCGGGGTCGGGTACTCTGCACAGATCGCGGCTCCCATCGCGCGCTACGAGATGCGGGCTGGGACCATGGCGGGGCTGATGGCTGGCATGGCCGGGATGAAAGGCGGCGGCATGGGCGCGGCGCTAGGCATGGCCTTCGGCGGCAAGGGCGGCGGTCCGCAGCACGAGTTCATACTGGAACTGGGATCTAGCCGTACGCCGACAGGCGGGCCGCCCAAGGCCGATCACTTCATGCCGGCCGGGGCCAAGCTGGGCGCATCGGTGCCACTCAAGACCCCGGTCATCGAACTGGGCAAACGCTATGATGAACCGCCCGAGAAGCGGGATTTCCAGCGCCCCAAGGGCCGGATCCTGATCTTCTGGGGCTGCGGCGAACATGCCCCGGCCGGGCAGCCGATCGTGATCGACTTCTCCAAGATCGCCGCCGGGCAGATGCCGCCGGGTCTGTGGACCAGTGCGGTGCCGATGGAGCGCTCGATCAGCCCCTCCAGCAGCAAGACGTATGGTTCGTGGCCGAACGACGACCAGAAGACGGTCAAGACCGACAGCTCGCTGCTGGGCGCGCACCGTATTGTGGGCAATTACAGCCCCGAGATCAATTTCACGCTGACCAAGGACTTCATGGGCGCGCTCAAGCCCGCGACCTATCCGCAGCCCAGCGGGGCGATCCTGCTGCGCTGGAACCCGCTGACCGATGCGACGGGCTATCACGCCTCGCTGTTTGGCGGAAAATCGACGGGCAAGGGGGAAATGGGCGATATCGTGTGGTGGTCTTCCAGTTCGACGCGCGAGTTCGGCGGCGGGCTTTCGGACTGGCTTGCGCCCAAGACCGTGGGGCGGCTGGTGGCGGCAAAGACAGTTCTGGCACCTGCGACCACGACTTGTATGATCCCGGCCGAAGTGAAGGCCGCCGCGCCCGAATTCGCGATGACCAATCTCTATGCCTATGGGCCGCAGGAGGACTTCGTCTATCCGCCGCGCCCGGCCAACCCCAAGACGCCGTGGAAACCGGAATGGACCGCGCAGATCCGGCACCGCTCGATGAACGGGTTCCTGCTGGGCATGCCGGAAGGGGGCGGCAGGAGCAGCAAGCGCGGCAGTAACAATGGGAGCAGTAACGGCAGTGAGCAGAACGAGGAATGCAAGCCGAGGCCCAAGAAGCGCGGGTTTGGCGGGCTGGGCGGCCTGCTCGGCGGGGCAATCGGCGGCGCGGTGAGCGGCGCGGCCGGAGGTTCAGGCGAAAGCGGAGACGGCTGCTGAGCTTGTTCTGCAGTCCATGTTGCTGATCATCTGGCACAGCCGCACGGGCGCGGCGCAGGCCATGGCCGAGGCGGCCCATGCGGGTGCCATGCGCGAAGGACCGGTGCGCCTGATTGCGGCCCATGAGACCGGAGCGGAGGATCTGCTGCTGGCTGGCGGCTATCTCTTTGTTTGCCCTGAAAACCTTGGGGCACTGACCGGCGCGATGAAGGAGTTCTTCGACACATGCTATTATCCGCTGCTCGGGCGGATCGAGGGACGGGCCTATGCCACGGCCATCGCTGCGGGGTCGGACGGTACGGGGGCCGAGCGCCAGCTCGACCGGATCGTGACCGGCTGGCGGCTCAGACGAATCGCTGCAGGCCTCATCGTCAATCTGGGTGCTCAGACGCCCGAGGAAATCCTCCGGCCCAAGACCCCCGCGCCGGATTCGCTGCAAAACTGCCACGATTTGGGACAGGCCATGTCCGCAGGTTTGACGATGGGCACATTCTGACGCTTTGGCGCGGCTGATGGTCTGTTTCTGAACCGTTCTTGCCGTATGGGACCCGACGCCCAATCCAGATTGGCGCCCCAGATCTCAGACCAGCCCAGAGTTCAGACTGGTCCAGGTTCAGACCTGCAGAGAGCGACGTGAGCGGTGATCTAGCGTGCAGCGGGGCGAGAGGGCCCCTCGCCGCGCTGCTGTTCGGCGGAGCGGGCCTGCCAGCTGCCGCGAAGCTGTCCGCCTTGTCTGCCAGCATCGATGCCTTCAGCCTGATCAATGATGACCATGCCGAGTTGGGCTGCGCCGAACTGCTGCGCGACGGCCTGATCTTCGACATTGAAGGATTGGCGGTTGGTACCAAGCGCGCTTCGCCCGCGGCGGTGTGCCGCGTGGCCTTACCGCCCGAGTTCAGCCTGGCCGGGCGGGAGACGGCGTGGTTCTTGGTCGTTTCGCATCTGGGCCGGTGCCGAGAACCTTTTGCCCATGCTGCGCGTGGCAGCGGGCATTTTGCGCCATCTGCCCGAGCTTGAAGGGATGTAGGCGATTGTCTGGCGGCCCGCGCGTATCGTCATGTCGCCGGTTTGATTTGTCGAGGCTGTCGATATCCGGCTGGCGGGCGGGCCGTTTCCGGCACTCGCCCTCGCGGCGCTGGCGCGCACGCCAGACAGCCTGCGGAGCGAGGGACTAGCCTTCCTGATCGGGCAGAAATTAACGCTGTGGGCACGGGAGAGC
>CANEVG010000188.1 GCA_947442095.1 Sphingomonadaceae bacterium | reverse complement strand
GGCCATGCACGCTGCACGGCGTCATCGCGATCGGGCCTTCCACCGCCTCGACAATGTCGGCCAGCGTGATCGCCGCCGCCGGACGCGCCAGCTTGAGCCCGCCGCCCAGCCCGCGCACAGATTTGAGCAAACCTGCTGCCGAGAGTTTGCTGACCAGCTTCTGCACGGTCGGCACCGGCAGCCCGGTCTCATCCGCCAACTGCTGCGCCGAAACCCGCGCACCGCCGGCGTGATGCTGGCCGCAATGGCGCGCAGCGGCGCTCATCGTCACGACGGCATAGTCGGCCATGCTCGAAAGTCGCATCGCATGTTCCCGAATTGCGCCCGATTCTTAAATCGGACTGAATTGCTCCGGTTACCTAGGCCGCGGAGCGGGCCAGTGCAAGGAATCCCTTCCGGGCAAGGCGAGGCACAAAAAAAGGCGGCCGTGCCAAGGGCACGAGCCGCCATAAAGTCGAGAACTCGATACAGGATCGCACCGAGCCCTTCGGGTCGCATGTGCTGATTACATGAGGTCCCGAGCCAAGAATTGTACGGATTCGACAAAATCGGTTGCAGACTGGCAACAGCCGCACGAAATCATTGCTGAATGCGCTGTTAACCTACAATTTGAAGACAATTGTAGCTTGGCGCACTCTTCCGCGGGCGCAATAGAGCTTGCCTAACCCGCACCGGGTCCATCGGAATTGCTCTCGCATGCTCTATTCGCTTTGCCGTCCTCTGCTGTTTCGTATCCCCGCTGAATCTGCCCATCGCCTCACGATCGCTGCGCTGCGCTGCGCTGCGCAAACAGCCTCAAATTCAGGGCGAAGCGCACCCCATCCGGTGCTGTGCCAGCGGGTGGCAGGGCTGGTCTTCCCCAATCCGGTCGGCATCGCTGCCGGGTTTGACAAGAACGGGGAGGTGCCTGATGCGCTGCTTTCGCTGGGTTTCGGCTTCGTCGAGGCAGGCACGGTCACCCCGCGTCCGCAGGAAGGCAATCCCAAGCCCCGCCTGTTCCGGCTGGTGGAAGACAATGCGGTGATCAACCGCATGGGCTTCAACAATGATGGCAGCGCGGTGGTCGCAAGCCGGCTTGCTGCGCGGCAGGCCAATCCTGGGGTAATCGGGGCCAACATCGGGGCCAACAAGGATTCGTCAGACCGCATTGCCGATTATGCGGAAATGACGCGGATCATGGCCCCACTCGCAAGCTATCTCACGGTCAACATCAGTTCGCCCAACACGCCGGGCCTGCGCGCGCTGCAGGATCCCGCAGCGCTTGCCGATCTGCTCGATGCCGTGATTGAGGCGCGCGGCGACCATTCCGCCCGCCTTTTCCTCAAACTCGCGCCCGACCTCACGTCGCTAGATATCGACGCCATCTGCAAGATCGCGCTGGACAAGCAGCTCGATGCGCTGATCGTGACAAACACCACGATCACCCGCCCGCCGCTGCGCTCCGCCCTGGCGAGCGAGGCGGGCGGCCTTTCGGGTGCGCCGCTGCGACCGCTGGCCCTGCAGATCCTGCGCGATTTCCGCAAGGCCACGGGCGGGGCGAT
Organism: Sphingomonadaceae bacterium; assembly: GCA_947442095.1. Lineage (GTDB taxonomy): Bacteria > Pseudomonadota > Alphaproteobacteria > Sphingomonadales > Sphingomonadaceae > Novosphingobium. The sequence goes on along the minus strand of CANEVG010000188.1, from coordinate 5,362 downwards.
ACCGCTGATCGGTGTGGGCGGCATTGCCAGCGCCGATGATGCCTGGGCGCGGATCTGCGCCGGGGCCAGCCTGATCCAGATCTACAGCGCGTTGGTCTATGAAGGGCCGGGCCTCGTCCGCCGGATCGTGGAGGGCCTTGCCCAGCGTGTGCTCGCGGAAGGCATGAGCAGCATTGCCGAGGCGGTCGGCAGCGCATAGCGTGCGTCCTATGGTAATTCGCGTTTTACGCTCGCTTGCGCCTAGCGCCCTTTTCGTTCTGGCGCAGGCCTGTGCGCCGTTGCCCAATGCGGCACGCGTGGCGATCATCCCGCCCGCACCCGCTGCGCCTGCTGATATCGGCGCTGTCACTGCAGCAGACCCGCGCGCGGCGGACGCCGGCGCGCAGATGCTGCGGCTTGGCGGATCGGCCACCGACGCCGCGATTGCCATGATGCTGGCCCTCACCGTGGTCGAACCGCAAAGCTCCGGCATCGGCGGCGGCGGCTTCCTCGTCACTGGCGATGCGGCGGGCCGAGTCGAAAGCATCGATGGCCGCGAAACCGCGCCCGCTGCCGCCAACCCGCAATGGTTCTTCGCGAGCGGCCAGCCGATGGGGTACCGGGATGCGGTACCCGGCGGGCGCAGTGTTGGTGTGCCTGGCAACTTGCGCCTCGCGGCCATGGCACATGTCAGGCATGGCAAGCTGCCCTGGCGCGTGCTGTTCGGCCCGGCGATCAAGCTTGCGGCAGATGGCTTCGCGATCACCCCGCGCCTTGCCAGTTCGCTCGCCATGGCAAAGGACATCGCCGCACTCGATCCAGCCGGCCGCGCGCTGTTCTTCGGCGCAGACGGCGCGCCGCTGCCCGTGGGCACTTTGGTGCGCAATCCGGCGCTGGCCGCCCTGCTGGGCAAAGTCTCCGTGCTCGGCGCGGGCACCTTCTACACCGGCCGCAATGCTGGCGCGATTGCCGCAAAGGTGGGCACCAGCCCGCGCAACCCGGCACCAATGACCACCGCCGATGTCGCTGGCTACCGGGCCAAGCTGCGCGAACCGGTTTGCGGGAAGTACCGCGTCTGGCGGATTTGCAGCATGGGGCCGCCGTCTTCCGGCGGGGTGATCGTGCTGCAAACGCTGGGCATGCTCGAACGGTTCGACTTAAAAGCGCTCGGCCCCCAATCCCCGGTTGCCTGGCATCTGCTGGCAGAGGCGGAACGCCTAGCCTTCGCCGACCGTGATACGCACCTCGCCGATCCGGACTTCGTCCCCGTCCCGCTCCCCGGCCTGATTGATCCGGCCTATATCGCCGCGCGCTCGGCGCTGATTTCCGAAACGGCCACGCTGGCGCAAACCCTGCCGGGCAAGCCCGCCGGCGCGACGGACCGCTTTGCCATGGCCGGGCCGATCCCCGAGCAGGGCACGACCCACTTTGCCGCAGTGGACCGCTGGGGCAATGCGGCCAGCTACACGTCCACCATCGAAAGCGCGTTCGGATCGGGCCTCGTGGTGAATGGATTTTACCTCAACAACGAGCTGACCGACTTCAACCTAAATCCGGATCGCAACGGCAAACCTACCGCCAACCAAGTCGAAGGCGGCAAACGCCCGCGCAGCTCGATGAGCCCGGTCGTTATCTATGGCCCCGATGGCACACTGCGGCTGATCGTCGGCGCGGCAGGCGGATACACCATCCCGCCGCAGGTCATCCGCGTCATCATCGGCGCACTCGATTGGGGCCTGTCCGCGCGCGAAGCCATCGCGCAAGGCATCGTCATGCCCGCCCCCGGCGCGCTGGCAGTCGAGGCGGGCACCACGCTTGAGGCGATGGTCCCCGCGCTGGAGGCGCTGGGTCACACCAAGGTCGTCGCCTTGCCGATGCGGCTGAAGGCCAATGCCATCGAATGGGTCGCTCGTCCGGGCGGAAGCGGCCAGTGGGTCGGCGCCGCTGATCCCAGAAGCGAAGGTGCTGCGGTTTCCCCGTGATCTCGGTGCCGCTCACGCGGCGCGCGGCACCAGCCCGCATCTTGAACCACTCTATCCACAGCCCTGCTTGCCCTTCCGCTACGGCGTCCCTAGTTTCTGCGCCAAACAAACGACCCGCGCGCCGGGTACCTCGGGTCAGACGCCCCGGTCAGAGGATAGTCCCGCCGTGCAGCTTTCCGATTTTCAGGCATTCCCCAATCTCGTGGCGATGTTCCTCGCCCGCGCCGAATTCTTTGGTGAACGCCCCCTCCTGTGGGCCAAACGCAGCGGCCAGTGGCAATCGCAAAGCTGGCGCGAGGCGGCCGATCAGGTCTGCTTGCTGGCCGAGGCGCTGCGCGGTCTCGGCCTTGATCCCGGCGACCGGGTGGTGCTTGTCTCTGAAAACCGCCCCGAATGGTGCATCGCTGATCTGGCGATCATGGCCGCCGGGCTGGTCACCGTCCCGGCCTATATCACCAACACCGAGCGCGATCATCAGCACGTGCTGGAAAACTCTGGTGCGCGCGCGGTCATTGTCTCCAATGCCAAGCTGGCGCAGCCACTGCTCACCGCCTGCCTCAGCGCAGCGGACGTCGGCCATATCATTGGCATGGAGCCGCTGCGCCGCATGCAATCGGAACGGATCCAGTTCCACAATTGGTCCGAAATGGTCGGCGGCGATGCCACACTGGCCCGGCTTTCGGTCGCCGCGCGCGTCGCTGCCATCGGCCGCCATGAGACCGCCTGCATCATCTACACCAGCGGCACCGGCGGGCTCCCTCGCGGCGTGTGCCAGCACCACGGCGCGATCCTGTGCAATGTCGACGGCGCGGCCCACATCCTTGCCGAGGACCTTGGCTGGGATGCGGCGGGCGAGACCACCGAGGTGTTCCTCTCGTTTCTGCCGCTCAGCCACTCCTATGAACACACCGGCGGGCAATATCTGCCCATCGGGATGGGCGCGCAGATCTATTATGCCGAAGGCCTCGAAAAGCTTGCCAGCAATATTGAGGAAACGCGGCCGACGATGATGGTGGTCGTCCCACGCCTGTTTGAAGTGCTGCGCGCGCGCATCATGAAGCAGGTCGAAAAGCAGGGTAAGCTGCCGAACTACCTCATGGCCCGCGCCATGGCGATCGGCGCGCGCAAGGCCGCCGGCAAAGGCCGACTGATCGACCGCCCGCTCGATTTCGTGATAGGCCGTACCTTGCGCCCCAAGATCCGCCAGCGCTTCGGTGGCCGCGTCAAGGCGATGGTCTCGGGCGGCGCACCGCTCAACCCCGATGTCGGCGTGTTCTTCGATGCGATGGGCCTCACGGTCCTTCAGGGCTATGGCCAGACCGAATCCGGCCCCGTGATCAGCTGCAACCGCCCCGCCGTCGGCCTCGCAATGGACAGCGTCGGCCCGCCGATGCGCGGCGTGGACGTGAAGATTGCAGACGACGGCGAGATTCTCGTGCGCGGCGAACTCGTCATGTACGGCTACTGGCGCAACGAGGCCGAAACCCTGCGCGCCATTCCAAAGGACGGCCCGCAGGCAGGCTGGCTCCACACCGGCGATATCGGCCACTTCGATGAAAAGGGTCGCATCAAGATCACCGACCGCAAGAAGGACATGATCATCAACGACAAGGGCGACAACGTCTCGCCCCAGCGCATTGAAGGCATGCTCACGCTCCAGCCCGAAATCGGCCAGGCCATGGTCTCGGGCGACAAGCGCCCTTACGTCGTCGGCCTGATCGTGCCGGACGGCGAATGGGCACTCGAATGGTCCCGCGCGCAGGGCGAGAAGTTCGACCTCACTGCGCTGCAAGACCTCCCCGCCTTCCGCACCGCGATCCGCGCCGCGGTAGACCGGGTGAACAAGGACCTCTCGGTGATCGAAAAGGTCCGCCAGTTCGCCTTTGCCGATGAAGCCTTCACCATCGACAATCAGGAAATGACCCCCTCGATGAAAATCCGCCGCCACAAGATCCGCGAACGCTACAGCGCGCGGGTCGATGGGTTGTACAAGGGGTAATTCCTCCCCGAAACGGGGAGAGGGACCGGGACATGGGGGGAGGGGCGCTTGCGGCAAGGCACTGCCTCTCCCAGGGGAGCCTCCGGAGGGCAAAGGCCACAACCCTTGCAAGCCCAAACCTCCCACATCCGCCTTATTGGCTTGCGGATCACACGAACAGGGTAGCAGTTGGCCGTGCTCGCCCGCTGACCCGATCTTGCACTCCCGACTGGAATAGACTAAGTTTACTCGACTAAGTCCGGAGTCAGCCATGCAGACCGTCAACATGCACGAAGCCAAAACGCAGCTCTCCAAGCTCGTTGCGCGCGCCGCCGCAGGCGAGGTCCTCATTGTCGCGAAGGGCGGCAAGCCTGCAGCGCGGCTCGGGCCGCTGGAGGACGCACCGAAAAAACGCAAGCTTGGCTGGTTGCAGAGCCAGATCGATGCGCCGGATGACATCAAGACTCCGTTTAAGGACGAGATTGCGGAGATGTTTGGCGGGCAGGCCGACAAGTTCGCATGAAACTGCTGCTTGACACACATCTGCTCATCTGGACGGCCGGCGATCCGGACAAACTGAGCAAGACGGCGCGTGCGCTGATCGAGAACCGGGACAACGAGATAGCCTTCAGCGCGGTCAGCATCTGGGAAATCGCGATCAAGTATGCGCTGAAGCGGCCGGAGTTCAACGTTGACCCGCACCTCGTCCGGCGCGGATGCCTCGACAATACGATGACCGAACTGGCCATCACCAGCCAACATGCCATCCTGGCCGCCACGCTTGCGCCGATCCACAAGGACCCGTTTGATCGTCTACTGGTGGCGCAAGCGATGGCCGAAGGCGTCACGTTACTGACTGCGGACGAGACAATAGCGCAATATCGCGGACCAATCAGGCTAGTCTGAACCAGCAAATCGCATTACGCTGGTGCGCGATGCTGCCCAATTCCTTTCGTTCCCGGCTTCGTGCGTTTCGCGAGATGCGGGGCGAGCCGCCTGATGGCGGGTTCATTGCCGATCTCGAATTCCTCGAGAACCGCGACCTCGATCTCTCGGTGCGGCTGGGCGCGATGCTGGGGTTCAATGCGCTGATGATCACCATCGGAACCCACCCGATCTCGGCCAGCCCGGGCGCGCCGCTATCGGTCGATGCGGCTACCCAGCCGGTGCTGGTGCTCGCGAGCCTGATCGGGCTCGCGCCGCTGGTGTTTTCTTGCGCGCTCGCCTTGCGCGCCATGCTGCTGGGCGAGGAATTCGACGCCGAGGGGCTGGAAGGCGATGCCGCGCTGCGCCAGCGCCTGTTCGCCAGCTTCGTGCATTCCATCGACGCGCAGGCCCGGCACCTACGCCTTTCCATCCGCTGGACCATCGGCGGCGGCGCGCTGACACTGCTGGTCTGGGCCGCCATCCTCATCGACAAGAT
>CANEVG010000187.1 GCA_947442095.1 Sphingomonadaceae bacterium | reverse complement strand
TCCGGTCGCATGGGGCGCGATCCGGGCCCAGCGTTCGGCATCGGCGATCAGCAGCCGCGCGCCGCTGTCCTCAAGCGCGAAGGCCAGTTCCTCGCCCGTCCACCATGCATTGAGCGGCACCACGATGCCCCCGAGCGCGGTGACCGCCATGAACGCCACCGGCCATTCCGGCAGGTTGCGCATGGCGAGCGCGACGCGGTCGCCCTTGCCTACCCCGCGTGCCGCAAGCGCTGCTGCGAGCGCCGCCACCGCGCGGTGGAACGCATCGAAGCTCACGCGCTCCTCGCCATGAACAAGGAACTCGCGCGCGCCATGCTGCTGCGCGGCTGCCAGCAGCGCGCGCAGATCAGGCAACGCGTTCTTCCACACCCGCGTCGGCACGCCCCGGATCGTCACGATCTCGATCTCGAACGGCTGGCCAGATGCGCACAGTTCGGCGCGGATTTCCGGCAACGAATGCGCGGGCCAGCCGGGCGGAATCGCGGGCAGCGCGCCTATTGGTTCTGGGGTCGGTTCGGTCATGGCACCCTCTTGGGCGCCGCTCGTTCCGGCAGCGCGCCTGTGCGCCTCAGACTAGAGGCATCCCCAGCTTGCAGCAAGGCCCGCGCGCAGCCCGCCCTGGGCCCGCTCGGGGCCAGAAAGCCGTAGCGGAAGGTAGAAAATCCCGCTGATTTTCTGCATTTTTCCTGACCTGACGTTTGCGTAAAGCGCTTCCCTGATCACCGTGTTTGACCTAATCCCGGCGCATACCAAGATTCGCACAGGGGACAGGATTTGCCGGAAGCCGATAGCCCGGTTGTGGAGGGCGCACTGCACAGCGAAGCGGCGATGGGCCTTGGCGCGCTTGCCGCGCGGTTGGTGCCAGCGGGCAATCGCTTCAAGCTGGACGGGGCCGAAGGCTGGATGCAGGGGCGCACGATGTATGGCGGGGCCGCCGCCTCGATCGCATTTGCCGCCGCGGCCAAGACCTTCCCCAATCTGCCGCCGCTGCGCGCCGCACAAGTGGGCTTTGTCGCGCCGGTGGGCGAGCATCTGGAAGCCGAGGCGGTAATGCTGCGGCAGGGGCGCAGTGTCTCGCAGGTCGAGACTTCGCTCTTTTGCGAAGGCGCGCTGGTGCAGCGCTCGCTCTGGCTGTTTGGCTCGGCACGCGAAGGCAATGGTCAAGTGACCGCCAGCCGCGAACAGGGACTCATCGCGCCCGAGGATGCACCGCGGCTCACCACGAGCGACTTTGCTCCGGCTTTCACCCAGCGCATGGACATGCGCCGCGCCGATCCGGCCAGTGGATCGCCGCAGGGCACCATCCGCCGCTGGGTGCGGCTGAAGGATCGCAGCGGGCTCACGCCAGCAGCCGAACTCGTCGGGATCGGCGATGCCCTGCCGCCCGGTTCAGCCCGCGCGATGGAGCGGATGGGGCCGATCAGCTCGATCACCTGGGCGCTGACCCTGCTGGGCGACGTGCCCGAAACGCGCGAAGGCTGGTGGCTGCTGGAGACCGCCTCGAACCATATGGATCAGGGCTTCAGCAGCGAGACGCTCAGGATGTGGACCAGCGAAGGAGTGGAAGTGATGCGCGGCCTCCAGTCGGTTGCGGTGTTCGGATGATGGACCTTGCTGACCCCGAAGCCCTTGGCTTCAATCCCGTGCGGCTTGCGCGCATCGGCGCATTTCTCGAGGAGCGCTATGTCGGCCCCGGCCGCCTGCCGCATGCCGATCTGCTCCTCGCGCGTGGGGGCCAGCCGTTCTACCGCGTCACGCTCGGGCAGGCCCGCGCCGATGGCACGCCGCTGCAGGACGATGCGATCTACCGCATTGCCTCGATGACCAAGGCGCTGACTTCGGCGGCGTTCATGATGCTGCTTGAAGAGGGCAAAGTGGCGCTCGATGATCCCGTTACGCGGGTGATCCCCGAGTTTGCCGGGCTTGGCGTCTACACCGGCGGCGGCGGCGATGCGCCATTTGCCCCAGCGCGCCCGGCCATGAGCGTGATGCGCATGGTCGATCTGCTCACGCATATGTCCGGCCTCACGTATGGCATTCAAAACCGCACCAATGTCGATGCCGCCTATCGCAAGGCGCGGCTCGATGGGCACCCCTCGCTTGCCAGCAACGATCACTTCATCACCGAACTCGCCAAGCTCCCGCTCGAATTCGATCCGGGCACAGGCTGGAACTATTCGGTCGGCACCGATGTGCTGGGCGTGATCGTGGCGCGGCTTTCGGGGATGAACCTTGGTGAATTCCTGCAGAGCCGCATTTTTGCGCCCCTCGGCATGGTCGACACCGGCTTCCATTGCCCGCCCGAAAAGGGCCACCGGCTGACCGACAGCTGGTATTATGCGCCCGGCGAAGCGCCCAAACTGCTCGATCTGGCCGAAAAGTCGAATACCTTGCGCGCGCCGCGTTTTGAAAGCGGGGGCGGCGGGCTGGTTTCGACCACGGCCGACTATCACCGCTTCTGCGCGGCACTGGCAGATGGCGGGGGGCCGCTGATCTCGCCCAAGACGCTGGCGCTAATGACCGCCAATCACCTCCCCGGCGGGCAGGACCTCACCGCGCTTTCGCGGGCGCTGTTCAGCGAAGCGGGCAATGCCGGTATAGGCTTTGGCCTCGGCTTCGGCGTCGTGGTCGATCCGGCAAAAACGCTCGTACAGGGCTCCTTGGGCGAGTTCCACTGGGGCGGCATTCATTCGACCGCGTTCTTTGTCGACAGGCTCGAGAAGCTGCACATGGTGTTCATGACCCAGCTGCTGCCCTCGTCAACTTATCCCATCCGCCGCCAGCTCAAGACGCTGGCCTATGCGGCGATGACCCGCAGTTTCGCGTAAACTCTGTCACGCCTGACCCTCAAGGAGAGCTTGCCATGTCCGATCCCATCCCCGGCGCGAAAGACCACATTGACACCGCGCGCGCCCTCGCTGCGACCATTGACGATATTCCGGCGGACACCGCCTTGCTGCCCATCGCCAAAGTCGGCGTGATCGGCGCGGGCACGATGGGCGGCGGCATCACGATGAACTTCCTGACCGCAGGCATTCCCGTGACCATCGTGGAAATGACGCAGGAAGCGCTCGACCGCGGCGTCGCGACGATGCGCAAGAACTACGAGAACACGGTGAAGCGCGGCAAGATGGACGCCGCGCTGGCCGAGGCCGCGATGGGCCGCCTTTCCCCCACGCTCGATTTCGGCGCATTGGCCGATGCCGATCTGGTGATCGAGGCCGTCTATGAAAGCATGGCCGTGAAGAAGGACGTGTTCGGCCGGCTCGATGCCATTGCCAAGCCCGGCGCGATCCTCGCCAGCAACACCAGCTACCTCGATGTGAACGAAATCGCCGCCGCCACCAAGCGCCCCGAAGCGGTGCTCGGCATGCACTTCTTCTCGCCCGCCAATGTGATGAAGCTGCTTGAGGTCGTGCGCGGTTCGGCGACCGCCAAGAACGTGCTCGCGACCGTCATGGCGCTCGCGGTAAAGATCGGCAAAGTGCCGGTCGTCTCGGGCGTTTGCTATGGCTTCATCGGCAACCGGATCCTCAGCAAGCGGCAGGAGCAGGCCAATGCGCTGATCATGGAAGGCGCGGATTTCGCCGAAGTGGACAACGCGCTGCTCGAATTCGGCTTCCCGATGGGACCGTTCCAGATGTCCGACCTCGCGGGGCTTGATATCGGCTGGCACCGCGACCCGGCCCGCATCGAAACGCTGCGCGAGGCGCTTTGCGCCGTGGGCCGCTGGGGCCAGAAGACCGGCAAGGGCTTCTACGATTACGATGCGAACCGCCAGCGCACGCCCGCCGAAGAAACCCGCGCGTTCATCGCCGAGTTCGCCGCCAAGGCAGGCAAGCCGCAGCGCAAGATCGATGCCCAGGAAATCCTTGAGCGCCTGCTCTATCCGATGATCAGCGAAGGCGCGCTGATCCTTGATGAAGGCATTTCGCAGCGCGCTTCGGATATCGATACCGTCTGGCTCAACGGCTATGGCTGGCCCGCATGGACTGGCGGGCCGATGTTCTGGGCCGATCATATCGGGCTCGCCACCGTGGTTGCGGGGCTTGAAAAGCACGGCCTGCCCGTCGCGCCGCTGCTCGCGAAGAAGGCTGCAGCGGGCGAAACTTTCGCTTGAGGGAAAGGGTCGCCATGCGGATCGAGGACATCGTCGAAGCCCCGTTCATTCCGCTCAGCGTGATCTTGCGCGCCCATGCCGCCCGGCGTGGGGACGCGATTGCGCTGGCGGACGAGGCGACGCGGCTTTCGTGGGCCGCGATGGATGCGATGCTCGACCGCGTGGCAACAGCGCTCCAGCGCGAAGGCGTGGCGGCGAACGAGCCCGTTGCCATTGCCGCCAGCAATGCGGTGAACACCGGGCTCGCGTTCCTTGGCGCGCTGCGCGCCGGGGCGGTGGCCGCGCCGCTGACCTCGACCGCCGCGCCCGCCACCGTGCTCGCCATGCTGGCGGACAGCGGCAGCCGGGTATTGTTCCTCGATTCCCCCATGGCTGCGGGGCTTGAGGGCTTGCCTTTTCCTCCCAACGTGCAGCGCATCGCGCTGGATGACAGCGATGCCGGCGTGCCCTTCTCGCAGTGGATCGCAACTGCCAGAGCAAAACCTGAAGAACGACTGCCCGCACCGGGCGATCCGTTCAACATCATCTATTCCTCCGGCACCACGGGCACGCCCAAGGGCATTGTCCAATCGCACCAGATGCGCCACGAATATGCCCGGCGCACGATTGTCGGCGGCTATGACGATGACACTGTTACGATCAATTCCACCCCGCTCTATTCGAACACCACACTGGTCAGCTTCCTTCCCACGCTGACGGCAGCGGGCAAAGTCGTGCTGATGAATAAGTTCGATGCGCGCGGTTTTCTCGAACTCAGCGAGCGTGAGCGCGTGACCAATGCCATGCTCGTGCCAGTGCAATACCGCCGGATCATGGAACTGCCCGATTTTGGCACATTCGACCTTTCGGCTTACCGGCTCAAAGGCTGCACCTCGGCGCCTTTCCCGGCATGGCTCAAAGCAGACGTGCTGAAGCGCTGGCCGGGCGGATTGGTCGAGGGCTACGGCCTGACCGAAGGCGGCGCGACCACCACGCTGATCGCGCACAAGTTTCCAGGCAAACTCCACACCGTGGGCCAGCCCTCTCCCGGCCATGTCTTCAAGGTCATCGACGAGGAGGGCAATGAACTGCCGCAAGGCGCGATGGGCGAGATTGTCGGCCGCTCGCCGATCATGATGAACGGCTATCACGGCCAGCCCGGCAAGACCCGCGAGATGGACTGGTTCGACGCAGACGGGAACCGCTATATCCGCCACGGCGATGTGGGACGGTTTGATGAGGATGGGTTCCTGATCCTGATGGACCGTTCGAAGGACATGATCATTTCGGGCGGGTTCAACATCTTCCCGACCGATCTGGAGGCCGAACTCACCCGCCAACCCGCGGTGCGTGAGGCTGCCGTCGTTGGCGTGCCGTCGGACCGCTGGGGCGAGACGCCGCTGGCGGTCGTGGTGCTCGCCGATCCCGCCGCCGATCCGAAAGCCATTCTCACCGAGGCCAATCGCGCGCTCGGCAAGACCCAGCGCATCGCCGCTATCGAAGTGGTGGACGAACTGCCGCGCAGCCCTATCGGCAAAGTGCTGAAACGGACCTTACGCGACCGCTTCGGCGGCAATCCGATCGAACAGAACCCCATGCCCAAGGAGACGAACAATGCGTGATGCCGTTATCGTATCTGCCGCCCGCACCCCCATCGGCCGCGCCTACAAGGGCGCGTTCAACGCCACCGCCGGCGCCACGCTGGGCGCGCTTTCGCTTGAAGCCGCCGTCGCGCGCGCCGGGATCGAGGGAGGCGAAGTGGACGATGTGATATGGGGCTCAGCGCTGCAGCAGGGCGCGCAGGCGGGCAATATCGCCCGCCAGGTCGCGCTGCGCGCAGGGCTTCCCATCACAGTTTCGGGCATGAGTCTTGACCGCCAGTGCTCTTCGGGCCTGATGACCATCGCCACGGCCGCCAAGCAGATCATCGTCGACCGCATGGATGTGGTCGCCGCGGGCGGTCAGGAATCGATCAGCCTTGTCCAGACCAAGGAGATGCGCGTCGCCCCGGACCGCTCGCTGATCGCCATGCACAAGGCTGTCTACATGCCGATGCTGCAGACCGCCGAGACGGTCGGCGCGCGCTACGGCGTAAGCCGTGAGGCCTGCGATGAATATGCCCTGCAATCGCAGCAGCGCACTGCCGCCGCGCAGGAAGCGGGCAAGTTCGACGCCGAGATCGTCGCTGCTAGCGCTTCTATGGGCGTGCAGAACAAGGAAACCGGCGAGATCACATTCCAGGACGTGACGCTCACCAAGGACGAGGGCAACCGCCCTTCAACCACGCTGGAGAACCTGCAGGCGCTGAAGCCCGTAATCGAGGGCGGCATCGTCACGGCGGGCAATGCCAGCCAGCTGTCTGACGGTTCGGCAGCGGTCGTGCTGATGGAAGCCGCCATTGCCGCCAAGAAGGGCCTGACCCCGCTGGGCCGCTATGTCGGCATGGCCGCCGCTGGCACCGAGCCGGACGAAATGGGCATCGGCCCGGTCTTCGCCGTGCCCAAGCTGCTGCAGCGCTTCGGCCTGAAGATGGACGACATCGGCCTGTGGGAGCTGAACGAGGCGTTTGCGGTGCAGGTGCTCTATTGCCGCGACAAGCTGGGCATACCGAACGAGCTGCTCAACGTCAACGGCGGCGCGATCTCGATCGGCCACCCCTATGGCATGACTGGCGCGCGCGGCACGATGCACGCGCTGATCGAGGGCAAGCGCCGGGGCGCGCAGTATGTCGTCGTTACAATGTGCGTCGGCGGCGGCATGGGCGCAGCGGGGCTGTTCGAGGTTCTCTGACCCATTGCGCGGCGCTTGCCCAGTGGCAGCGCCGCGCCTACCCTCTCGCACATGGACGACTGTACAAG
>CANEVG010000186.1 GCA_947442095.1 Sphingomonadaceae bacterium | reverse complement strand
TGCGGCCCTCTTGCGGGTCCTGCAGCCGCACTAGCAAATCGGCGAGGGTTGATTTGCCCGCGCCGCTTTCGCCCAGCACGGCACAATGTGCGCCTGCCGGAATGGTCAGGTCGACTCCTTCAAGGACGGCCTCGCGGTCATGGCGGAAATGCACGCCTTCAAAGCGGATCGCGCTGCGGACGGGGCCGAGCGGCTTGGGCTCGGCGCACTCGATGACATCGGGCACCGTGTCGAACAGTTCGAAGATTCGGCCGAGCGAGACGCGGGTGGACGCGAGGCCTGAGGACAGCCCCAGCAAGGCCTGCACCGGACCAAACAGCCGCGCATGATAGGCCATGAACGCCACCAGCGTGCCGATAGTGAGCTCTCCCGAAAACACCCGCCACCCGCCGTAGAGCGTGACGGCGGCGGTCGAGATTGCCAGCAGCGCGCCGGGCAGCGCGCCGGTCAGGAACGAGGCGACCTGCATGCGCAGCATCGTCTCGACAAACCGGCCATTGGCATCGGCAAAGCGCGCCATCTCATGGCGCTCGGCCCGAAGTGCGGTGACCACGCGCATCCCCATCACCGTATCGACGAGCAGGCTGCCGAGATCCGCCCCGCGCTCGCGCATTGCGCGCGTGATCTCCACCAGACGGCGCTGCAGCCGCACGAACGCCAGCACCGCGAAGGGAACGAGCACGGTGCCGAGGATGAACAGCCGCCAATCGAGCCAAATCATCAGCACCACGCTGCCGATCAGGAACAGCACATTGCCCAGTGCTGCCAGCAAGGTGTCTGCGGCGGCGCGCTGCACATCGCTGACATCGCTGTTGATCCGGCTCATCAGATCGCCCAGCCGGAAGCGCGCGTAGAAGCGGGGGGAGAGCATTTGTAGATGGCGCAGCAGATCGACGCGGATGTCGAAGAGCATTGCTGCCGAGATCTTCACATAGCGATAGCTGGAGGCGATATTGAGCGCATAGCCGCCCAGCGTCACGCCGATCGTGGCCGCCGCGATCCACCACAAGGCCGCCAGATCATGCCCGAGCAGCGCCTCATCGATCATCAGCTTGGAGAGATAGGGCTGTGCCAGATTGACCGCGGTTGCCATGAGGCTGAGCGAGAGCACCAGCGCCAGGCGGGCGCGATAGGGCATGAGGTACGGGATCAGCCGGCGATAAGTGCGCCACTGCGCGACTGGCGGGGCCACTAACGAAGGATTAGGCGGGGCGCTGCTCATGCGGGCGCCGCGCGTTGCGGGAGGGAGCGCGGAACAAGGCGGCTGCCCGTCAGCACAAAGGCCGGTTCCGGCTCCTGCGCCAGCAGCTGCGTGCACCAGGCATGGCCCGCCGCTGTGACTTTGGCCTGCTCCTGCCACCAGACGCCTGTGCCGCCGCGCTGGTAGAACGGCAGGCAGGCGGCCAGATGGCGGCGCAGCGCAGCAATGTGCATGGCGCGGTAGTGGCGCAGCAGCGGGCCAGGGGCCGCGCCCTCTGTAATGGCGCTCGCCACTGCCCCGGCCAGAATGCCGCCGCGCGCCGCCGTGGCGGTGCCATCGCCGCACAGCGGATCGAACGCGAGCGCGGCGTTGCCCAAGGCCAGCCAGTCGCCGCCCACCAGTTGCTCCAGCATGCGCGGCGCTGTCTCGAAGCGGGCTTCGACCGGCCCCAGCGCGGCGACGGCGGGCGCGACCAGCCGGCTGCTGGCGAGCAGGGCATTGGGCGTATCGCCCACGGCAAGGAGCCAGCCGCCTTGCGCACCCAGCGGGATCAGGAACAGCCAGCCGGCCGCGACCGCTTCGACCAGAACCGCCGAAGGATCAGCCGTGGCGGCGAGCGTGACCGGGGCGGCGGCGGCCTCGCGGTGGCCGAACGAACGCAGGGCCGGTTCAGGCGGACGCGCATGCAGCGTGAAGAGCGGCGGGGCGGGGCGGGGGGCGCTTTGGGTGGAGGGCAGGGCGCGGAGCAGGTCCTGCCCCGAGATGGCCACCGCGCGGTGCGGGATCGCGACGGCCTCGGCCTCGTTCCACAGCACGATGCGCTGGGTGATCCGGTGCGATCCGGCCACGTGTCCTGCGCCAAAGAGGCCGTCCAGCAGATGCAGCGCCTGCTCGCCAAGCATCACAACGGGCGCCGCGCCGCGTTCCGGCCCTTGGCCGGCTGAGAAGGCAATGCCATTTTCCGCCAGGACGGCCTGTGCTGCTGCAATCCCGGCCCCGCGTCCCGCGACATGCACGGGTGCCGCCAAAGGAACAGAAGACTGCCGCGCGGCAGTCAAAGAGACAGCCTCACTTGAGGACCAGCATTCCGGCCATGGTTGCGTCGGCACCGAGATCCCAGGTCTTTTCCAGCTTCATGGTCTGCGCGTCGTAGACCTCGATGTCGTAGCTCGCGCCGTAGATATAGAGCTTGGTGCCGTCGCCCGACATGCCAAGCTGGAAGCGCGAGCGGCAGGCGAATTCAACTTTGTCCTTCAGCTTCAGGCTGGCCATGTCGAACTTCCAGAACTCGCAGCGCTTGTTGCCGGTCTGGCCGTTGGTCACCACGGTATAGCCGGTCTTGCCGTCGGGCGTTATTTCCAGCCCCGACATGCCTGTCGTGATCGGTCCCATCGGTGTGAACTTGAACTTGCGCGTATTGAGATCGAACCGGCCAAGCCCGAACACCTTGTTGTGCACGAACGGATCGGCGGCCGTGAACAGCGAGACAAGCTCGCTGCCCGTCGTCATTTGGAAGGATTCGACGCCGCCGCCAAAGGCCACGTTGGCATAGCCGGTGGACTCGGGCTTCTGCACGTCGATGCGGTCTACCACTTTCAGCTTGGCGGTATCGACCACCAGCACCTTGTCCTTGAAGAGATATAGCGACTTGCCATCGGGCGAGACCATCATCGGCG
The DNA here is from genome assembly GCA_947442095.1 of Sphingomonadaceae bacterium. Classification (GTDB taxonomy): domain Bacteria; phylum Pseudomonadota; class Alphaproteobacteria; order Sphingomonadales; family Sphingomonadaceae; genus Novosphingobium. The sequence goes on along the minus strand of CANEVG010000186.1, from coordinate 4,089 downwards.
CGCGATAGCCGCCGCTCAGCGCGTCGTCTTCGGGCTCGAGATCGGCGGTGCGCACCACCTTCTTGAGCTTGATGTCGATCACCGCATACATCTGCTTGCTGACCTTCCAGCGGTCGATCAGCTTGTCCATGCGCAGCAGGGTCGTATAGAAAAAGCGACCCGTCGGATCGGGTGCGCCGCCGTTGAAACGGTATCGTTCGGTCGGCGTGTTGAGATCGAACTGGGTGAGGATGCCGTGCGACTTGGCGTCCATCACGATCACGCTGCTGTTGGTGATGGTGGTGGCGAAGATCTTCGCTTGATCGGGCGTGATCCTGAGCGAGACGGGCAATCCGCCCGGCAGCTGGATCTTCTCGCCGATCTTGCCGGTGGCCTCATCGACCGTGAACAGCTTGTCCGGGTAGGTCCCCAGCATCAAGGTGCCGGCCGCGGCGGGCATGGCGAGAGCCGAGGCAAGCGCTGCAGCACCGAGAGCGGTCTTGCGGGCAAGCGAGATCATGCGGGAAGTCCCTTCTCGGTGAGCTATTTACGCGGCGATTCTGGCAGCCTGCAACACGATTACGGAAACACGATATCGAGGCTGCGCCAGTCCTTGGTCGCCGCCGCGCAATTGCTCGCCCAGTCGGGCGAATAGTTGACATGGTCGGCCATCTGCACCGGCCAGAAGCAGGTGACATAGCAGTCGTAGATGTCGCGCTCGGCCGGCTGGCACAGCCCGGCGGTGCCGCCAGTGGCATCGACTTCCCAGCCGGGCGAGAACGAGAGCGAGCAGCCCAGCGGCACGTGCGGGCGCGGCGTTTGCTGCAGCGCGACGACATCCTCTTCCATCGAGGCCATATCGGCTTCGATCTTGAACGCCTTGGCGTTGATCGGTTTCAGGTGCTTCATGACAAGCCCTTTCGTTCAGCGAAACGGGTGAGAAATTCGGGATTGCGCTGCGCCAGCACGCCGTAGATCTGCAGGCAGCGATCAGTCCATTGGCGGATCCAGTCGCAGTAATGCAGGTTGGCATGGCCGGTGTCGCCATAGCGCACGAAGGCTTCGTGATGGCAGCCCCCGGCACACATCGGTCGCGCCCAGCAGCTGCTGCATTCATACTTCGAGGCGACATGGCCCTTGGTCAGAAAGGCCTCGCGCTTGGTCTGGTCGAGCCCGGTATCGATGTGGCCCAGCGTGTGCGTATCGGCATCGGTGAAGCGGTGGCAAGGCGAAAGATCGCCCGAGGGGCTGACACCGAGCAGCCCCAGCCCTGCGCCGCAGGGATGCGACTTGTTGGTGCCCGCGATCAGTTCGGAAATGGTCTCGGACACATTGGTGAAGCCGTGGACTTTGCCTTGCAGCGCATAGTCCAGCCACTCGTCCGCCAAGGCCTCGAAATCGGCAAGCACGCCGGTCATGGCATCGCCGTCGAGCGCATAGTCACGCTCCTCGCCCGCCGTGGTGACGGGGGCGAAGCCGACTTCGTGGAAGCCGATATCGTGCTTGAGGTGGCGGTAGATCCGCTGCACGTCGGTCACCCCGGCGCTCAGCGTGACGCGCGCGGTCACGGCGCGGGTCTTGTGCCCGGCGATCAGCTTGCGCAGACGCGGCTCCATCACCGCATAGCTGCCCTTGCCGTTCTTGTAGACGCGGCGGGCGTCCTGCAGTTCGGGCGGGCCGTCCATCGAGACGGTGACGCCGATTGCATGGTCGGAAAGGAACGCGATGATCTCGTCGGTCAGCAGCGTGGCGTTGGTCGTCAGGCTGTAGGTGATGCGCTTGCCCGCCGAAGCCGCAGCCTCGTCGGCATAGAGCACGACATCCTGCAGCAGGCGGAAGTTCATCAGCGTCTCGCCGCCGAAGAAGGTGATGTGCACCGCCTCGCGCTTGTCCGCGCTCTTGAGCAGGAAATCGACCGAGGACTTGGCCGTTTCCAGCGACATGTACTTGGGCTTGCCGGCCGGCGTCGCGATCTTGTCGGCCCCGAATTCGTAGCAATAAGTACAGGCCAGATTACACTGGTTCGTCACGTTGAGCACCAGCGCTTGCAGCGGATAGTCTGCCGGCGGGGCCGCAGGCATGAGCGCATGGACCACCTGGGTGGACTGGATGGCGCGCGCCAGCCGCAATTCGCGCACCAGTTCCTCCGCATCGGCTGCGGAAATGCGGTTCGCCACCAGCGCGCGGACCAGTTCGTCATGGTCCATTTCGCCATGCTGGCCCAGCAGATCGAGCACCTTGCGCGTCATGGTGTCCGCCGCGAAGATCGCGCCTGCCGTGACGAGGTAGATGAAATCCGCGCCTTGCGCCCGAAACTCGTGGATCTCCCCGCTGCGATAGCGGTGGGTGAGCGTTGTGGTCATTGGGATACCGCCGGGTTGTCCCACCGCTTGTAGGCGGGAATGGTAACGACAAGGTAGGACCGCGCGGTCAGCGGCTGGCCGGTTGCATCCTTCTCGGTCTTGGCGGTCGCGACCACCCAGATATCGCCATAATTGTTGCGGTTACCGCTGCGCTCGGGGTTGGGTCCGTCACTCGCGGGAGTGAAGAAGCCTGCCGGGCTGAGCTTGCCGACGAAATCCTTGTCGTCGTCGTAATAAGTAGCCTGAAATTCCTCGACGCTGAAGTCGGCCGCTACCGTGCCGACTTTCACGTCATCGGCGGTGTTGGGCTTGCCGTCCGCGCCCGCGTCAAAGCCCCAGGCTTCGAACTGGGCGTAGCCCGGGGTGCGCTTGCCCGAACCCAGCCGCGAGACGCTCGTCTCCGGCGTCACCTTGAGATAGGCGATCTTCTGGTAGACCGGCAGGCCGCCTGCCAGAACCGCCGATGCCACCGAGACATCGTGCACCGAAGGCTTCACATCCGCCGCGGCATCGACCGTGACAACCACTTCACCGGGCGCAGCGGAAACCAGCCTGGTCACCGTGACACCTGCGCCCAGATCGATGTCCTTGGCGGTCAGCCCGGCGGGGAAGGCATCGCCATAGATGTGCACCGTCTGCGCCTTGGTGCCGCCCTTGATCGCGGCGGGCCAGACTGCGCCGATGGTGGGGCTGCCATCGGCCCGGGTCAGTTTTACATCGTAGCCGAATTCCTGATAGTCGCCCCAGAACCAGCGGCCCGTGGCGCTCTTGCGGTCGGGATTGAACAGCATCGTGCTGCGCAGCGGCTGGTTGAAGGCGCCCGGCGAATCAGGCGTGCCGGCCGGGACAGCACGGCCGCGCCAGGCATAGCCGCCATAAACGAGCCCGCCGCCCGGTGCATTGAGCACTTCGCCATCGGCGAGGCTGCGCACGGATGTCTCGGTCTTGAACTCGCTGTCCGAAGCGCCCGGGGCCACCGTGAAGCTGCCGTAAAATAGGCCCTTGCCTGGCAGCCAGGCGCTGGCAAGCCATTTGCCGGCGAGGCGGGGGGCCTGTTTGCGGCTTTCCCATGCGCTCCATTCGGGCGTGCGCAGCGGCGCGGTCTTGCGCAAGTAGTCTAGCGCGACCTGTCCGGCTGTAACGGGAATGGTGCCGGGCTTGTTCACGATCGGCTCGGTGGTGCCGAATACCGCGCCGGGCCGGTCGGTTGCCGGGCGGCGATACTGGGCATCGGCCTGCGAATAGAGCGCGACGTGGAATTCCTGCAGGTTCTTCCACTCTGCGGAGGACCGCCGCCACGACAGCGGCTGGGCGAAGGCGTGGCAGGCGGCGCAGCTCGTCCGCACCGATTCGCTCGGGATATTGGTTTCATCGACCAGCCGCTTTTCGACCAGATACTGGACCGGCTTCGCCTCTTCCGGGGCAAGCCCGTGCGAATCGGCGAGATAGCGCACGATATGCCGGGCCTCTTCGGGCGAAAGCGCAGCCCCGTTCAGGCGAACCATGCGCTTGATGGCCGAATCCCAGCCTTCTGGGGTCGTGCGCACCCATGAAATGCGCGAGAGGTTCCCCTTGTCATCGGCGGTGTGGCACGATCCGCACTTCTCGCGGGTTAGCGCGTCAGTGACGGGGATCCCGTCTTCTTTTTCAATGGCTTCATCGGCAGGAAGACTGGCCGGAGTTGAAACAGCGGCCTGCCCGATCACGGCCGAGGCGGAAAACAGCGTGGCTGCGCCAAACAGCAGCG
>CANEVG010000185.1 GCA_947442095.1 Sphingomonadaceae bacterium | reverse complement strand
GTCGAAGCCGAGATCGGCGGCCTGCGCCCGGCCCATCGCCGCGAGGAGATTGAATGCGGCGACATAAGCATTGCGACGCGCCGCTACGAGCCCGACTTGTGCGCGCACCAATTCCTGCTCGGCATCGAGGATATTCAGGATTGTGCGGTTGCCCACGGTGTTTTCCGCGCGCACGCCCTCAAGGCTGAGGGCGGCGGCATCGACCGCGGTCTGATTGAGCGTGATGACATCGTTGGCCGCTCGCCACTGGGTGTAGGCGGAGCGGACCGATGCAATGACCTGACGCTCGGCGGAAATCTCCTGCTCCAGCGCCGCACTGGCGGTGGCCTGGGCCTGGCGCTGCCGCGCAGCGGGAAGGCCTGCCTGAAACAGCGGTATGCTGGCGCGAACGCCGGCTTGTGCGGTGGCCTGGCTCTGCGCAAAATTGCCGCCGATAATGCCCCCCCCGCCCAGCGATTTGAGAAAATCCTGATAGGCCCCGGTGGTGAACAGCGAAACCTGGGGCAGGCGGCCGGCTCCGGCGGCCTTGGCATCAAAACCGGCGGCCTTGCTGCGCTCGTGCGCGGCGGCGAGATCGGGATTGCTGTCGAGCGCGACCTGCACCGCCTCTTCGGGCGAGGCAGGTAGCCCTGCCAGCAGCGGAGGCGGCTGGAGATCGTCTGGCACTTTGCCGACGATCTGGACATAGCGTTCGCGGCTGGCAACAAGGGCTGCCTCCGCGCTGCGCAAATCCGCGCGGGCGAGAGCGAGGCGCGAGTTCGACTGCGCCACGTCGGTGCGGGTCACGTCGCCGATTTCGAACCGGTCGCTGGTGGCCTTGAGATTGACCTCGAGCACCGCCACGTTGCTGCGATTGAGCCCCACGGTCGCGGAATCGCGGATGACATCCATATAGGCGGCCACGACCTGGCTGAACACACCCGCTTCGGTGCCGCGCAGGCCGGCCTGTCCGGCTGCTACCCGTGTCTTGGCCGCTAGCAGCGAATTCTTTACCCCGCCACCGGCGTAGATTGGAACAGAGAGCGTCGTATCCGCCTGCAAGGCGCGCGCGGGCGCAATAAAGGCGTTTGGCCCTTGCTCCAGGAATTCGGTATAGGTCGCCGTACCCGAAATACTGGGCAGCGCCGAAGCGCGTGCGATCGGCACGCCCTCATCGGTCGCGCGCTGGTTGGCGCGCGCGGCGGCAAGGTCCGGGTTGGTGGCATAGGCTGCGGCCAGTGCGCCCTGCAAATCGTCAGCGCGCGCCGGGATGGCGGCCGCCAAGGCAAGTGCCGCGAGCGCAGCACTTGCGCCAAGGCCGCGGGCAAAGGGTGACATCATGGGGTTCAGAAGCTCCACTTCGGCTTTGCGCCGAACGCGGCGAGCGGCGCGAAGTCTGCTTCGGCCAGAACGGTGAAGGCCAGCGCCTCGCCCACCTTGCGGCCGAGCGCCAGCCGCGTCACGCCGCGCTCGATCATCCCGCCAACAAGGCGGCCCTCCGCAGTGAGCACGCTGGCGAGTTTGCCGGGAACCTCCTCGATCGCGCCGTCGACCAGCACCAGCGAATGCGCGCCAGCTGCGGCCCAGTCGTCCGACACCGCCCGCAAAGTGACTTTGCCGCAGAGCTTTTCGACCAGTGCGGCAAGATAACCGCCCGGAGCGCCGATCACGAGCACGGTGTCATCCGCTGCCGGCTGTGCAGCGCTCAGCATCTGGCCATAGGTCAGCGCCGGGGCCAGCACTTCGCCATTGTCCAGCGCGACAGCACGATCGGCATAGGCGACGGCGCGGCGCGCCTCTGGCACGAAATCCTCACGCGGGACGGCAAGAAAGGCAGCAAGGATGGCCGCATCGTTGATCCCGCTCACGCGCAGCTGCCGATCGGTCATCGCGCGCCGTGCGGCACTGGTTTCCAGGTTCTGGCTCCCTGCCGCTTCGGTCTCTGCGCGCTCTTCCACTACCGTCATGAAAAACCCTCGTTCGTAAGCCCGGCTGCGTTGCTCCGGAACGGGCGCAAGCCTGTCCCTCACTTGAGCCACGGTTTGTTGCCAAGTCCTGTCAGGCCCTTAGAATATCGTCCGGGGCGCGCCAAGCGCTTTGCATGACGCTGGTCGATGGCTAAACCCCGGTCCATCGAACGAGGCTGCCACTGGCGAGCCACCAATTGCGGGAAGGAAGCAGGGCATGGCCGAAATGACGACGATCCGCGAGGAAGACCTCATCGCAAGCGTGGCCGATGCGCTGCAATATATCAGCTATTTCCATCCGATGGATTACATCCGCGCACTGGGCGAAGCCTACAAGGCGGAACAAGGGCCGGCTGCCAAGGACGCCATCGCGCAGATCCTAACGAACAGCCGGATGTGTGCCGAAGGGCATCGCCCGCTGTGCCAGGATACCGGCATCGTCAACGTGTTCATCAAGTGGGGGCAGGATTGCCGCCTTGAAAGCGAGCGCAGCCTGCAGGACGTAGTCGATGAAGGCGTGCGCCGCGCCTATCTCGACCCTGAAAACAAGCTCCGCGCTTCGGTGCTGGCGGACCCGGCGTTCACGCGCCGCAACACGCGTGACAACACGCCGTGCGTGCTCCATGTCGAGATGGTCAGGGGCAACACCGTCTCGGTCGATGTCGCGGCCAAGGGCGGCGGCAGCGAGAACAAATCCAAGTTCAAGATGATGAACCCCAGCGATTCGATCGTCGACTGGGTGCTGGAAATGCTGCCGCAGATGGGCGCGGGCTGGTGCCCGCCGGGCATGCTCGGCATCGGCATCGGCGGCACGGCGGAGCATTGCATGCTACTCGCCAAGCAGGCGCTGATGGAGCCGATCGACATGGCCCAGCTCAAGCTGCGCGGACCGCAGACCGATATCGAGGCGCTCCGCATCGAGATCTTCGACAAGGTCAACGCACTCGGCATCGGCGCGCAGGGGCTTGGCGGGCTTTCCACCATCCTTGACGTCAAGATCATGGATGCGCCGTGCCACGCTGCTGGCAAGCCGGTGGCGATGATCCCCAACTGCGCCGCCACGCGCCACGCGCACTTCACGCTCGATGGCAGCGGCCCCGCGTTCCTCGAAGCGCCAAAGCTCGATGAATGGCCCGATGTGCACTGGACGCCCGACGTGGCGGCCAAGCGCGTCAATCTTGATACGCTGACGGCACAAGAGGTGCAGAACTGGAAGCAGGGCGACCGTTTGCTGCTCAGCGGCAAGATGCTGACGGGCCGCGATGCCGCGCACAAGCGCATTCAGGATATGCTGGCAAAAGGCGAAGCGCTGCCGGTCGATTTCAAGGGCCGAGTAATCTATTATGTCGGGCCGGTCGATCCGGTGCGCGAGGAAGTCGTCGGCCCCGCTGGCCCCACCACGGCCACGCGCATGGACAAGTTCTCTGACATGATGCTGGACCTTGGCCTGCTCGCGTCGGTGGGCAAGGCCGAGCGCGGGATTGCGGCGACCGATTCGATTGCCAAGCACAAGTCGGCCTATCTCATGGCGGTGGGCGGCGCGGCCTATCTCGTCAGCCGCGCGATCAAGCAATCGAAAGTCGTGGGCTTTGCCGATCTTGGCATGGAGGCGATCTATGAATTCACCGTGGAGGACATGCCGGTGACCGTCGCGGTCGATTCGACCGGGCAGAATGTGCACCAGCTCGCGCCATTGGTGTGGAAGAAGAAGATCGCGGATGAGGGGTTGCTGCCAGCCTGAGTGACCTAACCGGCATTCGACCAACGGCTGACAGCGGTCGACTGCCCGGCTGGCGCTTGCCAGTGTCTTCGGCCTAGAAGCGGGTAGATGGCCACGCTTCCCGATACTGCTGCCGATCAGCCGCCGCGCCCGCATGTGCCCGCGAGGGCCGTGCTGCTCTCGGCGTCGGCGCTGCGGCTCACCTACTTCGTGCTGATCACTGTGCGCGGTGCTTTGGCTTATCAAGGCGAATTCACCGAATTGCTATGGCGACGCGCGCTGGTCACGCTGGCGGGCATTCTGATTACCCTGCTAGCCTGACCAGTGCTGCGCCGGTTTGACGGGCGCAGTAGCCGGGTGCGCATTGCAGCTGCGCTCATCATCATCATGCTGCCCGCCGCATTGGCGCTAGCCGCCATCAACCAGCAGGCCTTCGCGCCGGTCGAGAAAAAGCTGATCGAGCGCGAGGCGAAGGTCGCGCAGGCGCAGCTCATCAAGGATCAGCACGCCGACATGCGCGAGGCTGACTTCGCCCGGCCGCACTTTCAGCCCGCCGCCGGTCAGCACTGCTATCGAGGCGGAATGGTTCGGACTGCGCAACGGGCGGGCGCGGCTGATCCGGCCTTCCTCTAGCAGTCCAGCGACCGAGGCGACGAGCGAGGTTTCCAATGCTTCGGCTGGCGTCAGTTCGGGCAGGATGCCGGGCGGGCACGAGGCCATCAGCGATTTGCCCGCACCCGGCGGTTCGATAGTCAGCAGACTGTATCCGCCCGCCGCCGCGATTCTGAGCCCGCGCCTAGCGGTCTCCTGCCCCTTAACTTGGCGGAGATTAGCGCGGCGTTCGGGCGGGGCGACTTCGCGCGCTACCGGTTCGGGCAGGCGCTGCGTGCCCTTCAGATGGTTGAGCAGCTCGATCAGATCGGGTGCTGGAACGATTCCAATCCCGCTCGCATGGCACGCCTCTGCACCCTGGGCGGCCTCGCAAATCAGCCCCTTGTCGATACCGCTGGCGTGGAGCGCCGCCAGCAGCACGCCGAGGCCGGCAATTACGCGGTCACTGAGGGTGAGTTCGCCCAGCGCGACATAATCGGCGATGGCTTCAAGATCGACCACGCCCACCAGCCGCCAGCAGCGCCAGCGCGATGGGGAGGTCCCAATGCGAGCCTTCTTTGGGCAGATCGGCGGGCGAAAGGTTCACCGTGATGCGCTTGGGCGGCAGCGGGGGGCCGAGCGCTGCAAGCGTTGAAGGCACGCGCTCGCGGCTTTCGCCCACGGCCTTATCCTGCAGGCCGACCACGCGGAAGGCGGGTAGCGCGGGCGTGATCTGGCATTGCACTTCCTCAGCGCGCGCTTCCAGACCCAGATAAGCCGCCGTTGAAACCCGCGCGGCCATGCAGAACCCCAAACCCGGACAGCGAGCCCAGGCCAGGGTGTCCGCTAAGGACAGTTCCGCAAATTCGGAGGAAACAGCGATTTAAGAACCGCTTAACGCCATTTTCTGGCCACACTGAAAACACACAGGCAGAAAATGCGTATCGTGAAACGAACCGTCTCCGCTCTGGTGTTGATCCTCATCAGCGTGCCGTAAGCCGCAGCGCAGCAGACGGCCATGCGCATACGGGTCGATTCGGCCGGCTCCACCTCGACCGAGGTCACCACCGCGCAAGTTGTGACCGAACAACCTCGCAGCGAGCGGATTGCCACGGCGCTTGCCGGTCTGCCGCAATTCGGCCCGGTTACGGTGGCCGGTTCCGCTGGCGGGAGAGATCGATGGCACGTCCCCGGCGCTGTTCAAGCCGATGATGCAGGGCCATCCCGGCTCCGCGTGCTCGAAATGCTCGATTGTGCGGGCACGACAGATGCTGGTGCGAACCATGAGCTGGGCCGTCTGATTCGCGCGCATGGTCTCCTTGTCGACGTTCCCGCCGGGGGCTCCGTGCGCTCGGGCGGGGTGGAACTGTTCCTTGCCGGCGCGTCCCGCCGCGCGGCAGAGGATGCCGAATTCGGCGTCTACGCGTGGAGGGATGAGGTGGGTCACCAGCCGGGCGACTATGCGCCCGACGCCGCGGCCAACCAGACCTCCCTCGACTATTACCTCGAAATGGGCCTGGCGCCCGAAAACGCCACCGGGCTCTATGCGCTGACCAACCCCGTGCCGAACGAACAAGTGCTCTGGCTCAAGGCCAGCGATTTCAAGCGGTTTGTGGCGTTGGACTAGAGCCTTTTCCACTTGCGTGGAAGCGGCACCGGCCCTCTCGCCCGCTCAATTAGGGTACTTTCGTGGACGGCCCAATTTTGAACAGGCGGTCGGGGGAGAGGGCCGGTGCCGCCTTCCGCGCAAGCACGAACAATTTAGTGCGCCGCGCCCCACGATAGCCCTGTGCCGATCTCTACGCCCAGTGGCACATCGAGTAAGACGGCAGGTGCAGCCGCCCCGGCCATCACGCCCAGAATTAATGGCTTTGCCGCCTCGACATCGCTCTCCGGCAGTTCGAACACCAGTTCGTCGTGTACCTGCAGCAGCATCCGCACGTGTCCCAGCCCTGCTGCCGCGAGCGCCGGTTCCATCCGCACCATCGCGCGCTTTATGATATCGGCGCTGGTGCCCTGGATCGGTGCGTTGATCGCGGCGCGCTCGCTGCCCTGCCGTTCGGCCTGGTTCTTCGAATTGATGCGCGGGAACCACGTCTTGCGGCCAAACAGCGTCTCGGAATAGCCGCGCGCACGCACCGTCTCCAGCGTTTCGTGGATATAGCGCTGGATGCCCGGGAACCGCTCGAAATAGCGGTCGATCATCGCCTGCGCTTCCTCCGCGCTCACGCCAAGCCGCCCGCCAAGGCCCCAGCGGCTGATGCCATAGAGGATCGCGAAGTTGATGGTCTTGGCGCGGCCGCGCGTGTCGCGGTCCACCGTACCGAACATCTCCCGTGCGGTGCGCGCATGAATGTCCTCGCCCGCCGCAAACGCTTCTTTTAGTGCGGGCACGTCGGCCATGTGCGCGGCAAGGCGCAGCTCGATCTGGCTGTAGTCTGCCGCCAGCAGCACGTTGCCCCGCTCGGCCACAAAGGCGTCACGGATCTGGCGGCCGATCTCGGTGCGGATGGGGATGTTCTGTAGGTTGGGATCGTTTGACGAGAGCCGCCCGGTCTGCGCACCGACTAAGCTGTAGCTGGTGTGGACGCGCGCGGTATCGGGGTTGATTGCGCCTTGCAGGGCGTCGGTGTAAGTGGACTTGAGCTTCGATAGCTGACGCCATTCCAGTACAAGCGTCGCGACTTCGGCCCCTTGCGCGGCGAGGCCTTCCAGCACCGACTGGTCGGTGGAGTATTGCCCGGTCTTGCC
>CANEVG010000184.1 GCA_947442095.1 Sphingomonadaceae bacterium | reverse complement strand
GGCTACCGGCGCGCTCAAACCGCACGCGGAATTTGCGCCCTATCGGGCACGCTATGTCGCCCAAACTGCCCGCTTTGAAAGGGTGCGCGTCAGGTGGATCGCCCGCGCGCAGAATCTCGCCGGAATCGCACTGGCGCGATTGGCCGCGGGCCAAATGGTCGTTGGATTGGCCCGTCCGGGCCACATTCCGGGCACAGGTGTGCAATCATGAAAATGCTGGGCCTGATCGGCGGTATGAGCTGGGAAAGCTCGGCCGAATACTACCGGATCATCAACCAGGGCGTGCGCGAACGCTGCGGCCCTACCGCTTCGGCGCGGTGCCTGCTCTGGTCGTTCGACTTTGCCGAAATCGCCATACTGCAGACCGCTGGTGACTGGGACACGCTCGCCGTGCTGCTGGTCGATGCGGCGAAGCGTCTTGAAACAGCCGGCGCAGACCTGCTGCTGATCTGCACCAACACGATGCACAAGTCCGCGCCCGAAATCGAGGCAGCAACCCGCGTACCGCTGCTCCACATCGCTGATCCGGCCGGCGCAGCGGTGAAGGCGGCGGGGCACAAGACCGTCGGCCTGCTCGGCACTGCGTTCACCATGGAGCAGCCGTTTTACACGCAGCGCCTCGCCGAAAAGCACGGGCTGAACGTGCTGGTGCCCGAAGCAGACGACCGCGCCGAGGTGCACCGCGTGATCTACGAGGAGCTGGTCACGGGTAAGGTCAAGCCGGCGTCGCGCGCCACCTATCGCGCCGTGATCAAACGCCTTGCCGCGCGCGGCGCAACGGCGATTGTGCTCGGCTGCACTGAGATCATGCTGCTGATCGGGCCGGAAGACAGCCCGCTCCCGCTCTACGACACGACCCGCCTCCACGCGGAGGCTGCCGTTGCCTTCGCCCTTGCTTGATCGCTTCGGACTATCAGCATTGCCATCTGTCCTACAGCCGCCCGTTATGGCATCACGGGCCGATGAAACTGAGCTTTTCCATGCTTCATAAGCCTCTTCAACCCGCCAGTAGGCACCCTGCTGAGTTTTCCCTCAGGAGCGTGTCAACTGTGCCAACTTGCCGGGCCTTGGGCGCATGAGCGGCCTCTCGCACCTCGACGATCAGGGCCGCGCGCGCATGGTCGATGTCGGCGGCAAGACGGAAACGCAGCGTGTCGCCATCGCGCTCGGCACGATCCGAATGGCGCAAGCCACGCTCACCGCGCTGCGCGATGGCAAGACCCCCAAAGGCGATGTGCTGGCCGTCGCGCGCATTGCCGGGATCATGGCCGCCAAGCGCACCGCCGAGCTGATCCCCCTGTGCCATCCGCTTGCGCTCAACAGTGTGGCGGTGGAGTTCGCGTTTGTGTCAGATGGCATCGAAGCGCGCGCCACCGCCTCGCTCACCGGGCGCACGGGCGTTGAAATGGAAGCGCTCACCGCCGTCTCGGTTGCTCTGCTCACGGTATACGACATGGCCAAGGCGATCGACAAGGCGATGGTGATCGACGGCGTGCGCCTCATAGAAAAGCGCGGCGGCAAATCGGGCGACTGGCGCGCGCCTTGAGTGAGAGCATTACCGAACCGGCCCGGCCCAATCCGCCGCTCGCCTTGGAAGACGCGCAGCACCGCCTGATGGCGCTCGCCCCGGCCTTGGCCGTAGAGCGCCGTCTCACGGCCGACTGCGCCGGCTTCTATCTGGCCGAACCTTTCAGCGCGGTGCGCACCCAGCCCGCCGCCGATGTTTCGGCCATGGACGGCTATGCCATGCGCGCAGCCGATCTGCCCGGCCCATGGCGCGTCATCGGTGAGAGCGCGGCAGGCAGGCCGTTTGGCGGCGTGGTCGGCCCGGGCGAGTCGGCACGGATCAGCACCGGTGCGCTGGTCCCTCCCGGCGCCGACATGGTGCTGATTCAGGAGGACGCCGCGCGTGAAGGCGATGCCTTGCGCCTTACCGGCACACCGCCCGCACCGCCGGGCCGCCACATCCGGCCCAAGGGCATGGACTTTGCCGCAGGCACGCCGCTGATGACCCCAGGCACGCGCATCGGCCCCGCGCAGATCGCGCTGGCGATCACGGCGGGCCTTTCGCACCTCGCCGTGCGGCGGCAAGTGAAGCTTGCCGTGATTGACAGCGGGGACGAACTGGCCGTCCCGGGTTCACCCTTCGCTGCCCATCAGCTCCCCGCCAGCAACAGCGCGATGCTGGCCGCCATGGCAGCACAGTTTCCCGTCGATGTGACCCGGATCGGCCCGGTGCCTGACAAGCTGGACTTGCTCAGCGCCGCATTCGAGGCGGCGAGCACAGCGGACATTATCGTGACCAGCGGCGGCGCTTCGGTGGGCGATCATGACCTTGTCCGTCCAGCCCTTGCCGCCATTGGCGCAGACCTCTCGTTCTGGCGGATCGCGATCAAGCCGGGCAAGCCGTTGCTGGTCGCGCGGCGCGGCGCGCAGGTCATCCTTGGCCTGCCCGGCAATCCGGCTGCCGCCTTCGTCACCGGCCACCTTTTCCTGCTGCCGCTGATCCGCGCCGCACTGGGAGCGGCAGAGCCCTTGCCCCGGCCTTTTCCGGCACCCTTGCATCATGACATGCCGGCGGGCGGCGGGCGAATGGAGTTCCTGCGCGCGCGCTGGGACGGCGCCGGCGTCACACTCGATGGCCTGCAGGATTCCGGCGCGCTTTCCTCGCTGGCGCGCGCCAATGCACTGGTGGTGCGCCCGGCCCATGCGCCGGAGACCCCCGCAGGCCAATCTGTTCCAGTCTACCTGCTGTAAAATCGAGGGTATTGCTTGACGGGCTAAAATTTGTTGCTTATTCGTTCCGTATTCGTTCACCAAATGGGAGTGCGCACGAATGCTCACGCGCAAGCAGCACGAACTGCTGACCTTCATCCAGACCCGCCTTGAGAAATCCGGTATTTCCCCGTCATTCGAGGAAATGAAGGAGGCACTCGATCTCAAGTCCAAGTCGGGCGTGCACCGCCTGATCTCGGCGCTGGAAGAACGCGGCTTCATCCGGCGCCTGCCCAACCGCGCACGTGCGCTCGAAGTGATCCGTGAAAGCGATCTGGGAACGCCCAAGGCAGAACAGCGCGCCGCCACGACCGCAGGCGCACCCTCGCTCACTGCGATGCGCTCTCCGGCTCCTGTGCGGACACCGGCCAACGACGTGATCGAGATCCCCTTGCATGGCCGCATCGCCGCGGGCGTTCCGATCGAGGCGATGGAGGGCACCTCCATGCTGCCGGTGCCCGCCGCGCTGCTTGGCTCAGGCGAGCATTATGCGCTCGAAGTCTCCGGCGATTCGATGGTCGAGGCGGGCATTCTCGATGGCGACTACGCGCTTGTGCGCCGCACCGATACGGCGCGCGACGGCGAGATCGTTGTCGCGTTGGTTCGCGGCGAGGAAGCCACGCTCAAGTATCTGCGGCGCGAGCGCGGCATGGTCCGGCTCGATCCGGCCAATGCGGCCTATGATCCGCAGTTCTACCAGCCGCATGAAGTTCAGGTGCAAGGCAAGCTTGCCGGGCTCCTGCGGCGCTATCACTGATCAATCACCAGGGCGGCCCGGCGGTTAAAGCCGCTTGGCCCGCCTTTGTGCCGGAAAGCCGCTGCGTGTAGCGATACGGTTCAGGCCCGCGGAGCTAGCCTTGATCGCCTTGCGTCTCGGCCACGGTGCGCACGCGCTAGGTGGTCAGGTGGAAGGCAAGGCCCCGGCTTGGCGCAGCAGCGCCAGATCAGCCTGCAGCAGGTGTGGGCGGCAGAAACCGGGGATCCGCCGGTCCGCAATCACGATATCGGGCTCGGCGCAGGCTTTCGCTAGCACTGGCAGCGCCAGCAGATCGCCCGGGCGAGCCATCAGCAGCACAAAAGCGCCGCCCGCCATGCATCGGGGCAATGCGGCAGACATCATCGTTGCGCTGCGTACCGGGCCATGTGTCGAGCGTGGCTTCCTCCTCTGCCATTCCCGTGGTTTCAAGCATGGCGGAGCGCGTGCCGCTCCCATCGCGCACGGCACGCAGTACCAGCAGGTCCGGGCCCTCCCCTCTCATGCTTTGGCAGCACTGCTGCCAGACACATTCCCGCACGAGCCAATGACCTGGATTTTGGAAAGTCTGGAAGCGCCTGGCGGTAGCGTGCACGCTCATCGTCATGTCTGGCGAGACAGATACATATACCCCAGGAAGTCTGGAGCCACATCATACCCTGCAAGGTATATGGAAGATGTATACCTTTCAGGGTATATGACAGGTTGACCCTCTCTAGGGAGATATGCCGGTTGACGGAGATTCCCGTGAATCAGATTGTTAGACTGCCAAGACAGCTCGGTGCCCTCATTCAGAGCGCGCGCGTGCAGCGCGCCATGACCCAGCAACAGTTGGCGAGCCTGATCGGCAAATATCAAAAAACCATATCGGCAATCGAGAACGGCAGCGAGGGGACGAAACTCGACACGCTGCTCAGCGTGATTGCGGTGCTTGATCTTGATCTGCAGGTCATCCCGCGCAGCAAGGACGGCAAAGACATAGCGGATGTCTTCTAGTGGAAGGAGCTGACGTTGGACGGGCTGCGGGCCTTTTGCCTTCAGACGACCAGGCTTGGTCTGTTGCCTGCTTCGTGCCAGTTGATCATTGAGCTTTCCGATCACATTGTGGATCGCAGCTCGCACACAGGGACCGACCACTCAAACGAGTTGCCGTAAGGTATCGTCGACCAAGAAGTCTGCTGTGGTCTTTGCTCGCACTTCTTCGAGTGAGACCCCATGAGCCAGTTCGATTAGCCGCAGCCCGGGTTTGCCGCAGGCAAACACCACCAGATCGGTGATGATCAGATCAACACAGCGCCGGCCGGTCAACGGCAGTGTGCAGGCCGGCCGAATCTTTGGGTCTCCCGCCGTGCTGGTGTGATCCATCACCACCACCACGCGCTTAACGCCGGCAACAAGGTCCATGGCGCCGCCCATGCCTTTGACCATCTTGCCGGGGATCGTCCAATTGGCGATATCGCCGTCCGCGCTGACTTCCATTGCGCCGAGCACGGCCATATCGATATGCCCGCCGCGGATCATCGCGAAGCTCTCCGACGAGGAAAAGAAACTCGAAGTCGGCAGCGCGGTAACGGTCTGCTTGCCGGCATTGATGAGATCGGGATCGGCCGCGTCACGCGTTGGAAAAGGCCCTATCCCGAGCATGCCGTTCTCCGACTGGAGCGTTACATCGAGCCCGGGTGGAACATGGTTGGCCACCAGGGTCGGGATGCCGATGCCGAGGTTGACATAGAACCCGTCCCGCAGTTCCTGCGCGGCGCGGGCCGCCATCTGATCACGGGTCCAAGCCATTATGCCGCTTCCTCGCCCCGGATGGTCAGCTTCTCGATCCGCTTCTCGTTGATGGTGGAAAGTACGACGCGATCGACGAAGATGCCCGGGGTATGGATGCAGTCGGGGTCCAGACTGCCCGGGGCAACAATCTCTTCAACCTCGACCACCGTAATCCGGCCTGCTGTCGCCATGTCAGGGTTGAAGTTGCGCGCCGTCTTGCGAAACATCAGGTTGCCTGCAGGATCTGCGCGCCACGCCTTGATCAATGCAAGGTCTGCCCGCAGCCAGTTTTCCCGTAGGTAGTCTTCGCCATCGAAGGTTTCCAGCGGCTTGCCCTCGGCCACAACAGTGCCGACGCCAGTCTTCGTGTAGAATGCCCGGATGCCTGCGCCACCAGCGCGGATGCGCTCGGCCAGCGTGCCTTGGGGATTGAGCTCGAGCTCGAGCTCGCCGGAAAGATACTGCTGCTCGAACAGTTTGTTGTCGCCGACATAGCTGCTGACCATCTTTTTGATCTGACGACTTTCAAGCAACATCCACAGGCCAAAGCCATCCGCGCCGGCATTGTTCGAGATGACGGTCAGATCCCTGATGCCGGCGGCCCGGATTTCGGGGATCAGGCTTTCGGGATTGCCGGACAGACCAAAGCCGCCGGACATGATGGTCATGCCATCGTGCATGACGCCATCGAGCGCGGCGCGGGGGTTGGGATAGATTTTGCTGGCCATCAAGTTGCCAACCGTATGGCTGGCGACGGAAACCTGCGGCGCGCGCAGTGCGGCACTCCTGGATGATTGAGCATGACTGCACTCTCTTGGTAAGACGTTTGTTTTGCAATCAATTGATAACGAGCATATGTTTTACCTGATCGTCAAGCTCGATCAAGGCTGCGCCGTGCGAAGATTCATTTTTGGGAGTCCATGGTTGACGACTTTGAAAAACATATGTTTCATGGCTACATGACGAAAGAGCAAATGTCTGACCGCATCCTGTCCGAAATGCCGCGCCTCGCGCCGCAGCTGGCGGTGGGTGGTCGCTATCTGATCGACCATCCGGACGCGGTGGTGATGTCGTCGATGCGCGAAATCGCGGGCGAGATCGGTGTGGCGCCCGCCACCTTGTTGCGCCTTGCGCGGACACTGGGGTTCGACGACTGGTCGCAGTTGCGTCAGGCCTATGTCGCCGATTTCCGCGCCACGTCGCCGTTTTATGCCGAGCGGGCGGATGCGCTGGTCCGGCGCGAAGGGGTGCCCGGGCTGATCCAGGAAACCCTGCGCGCACAGGTGGCCGGCCTTGAACATGCCATCGACGCGAATTCTGCTGAGGCGATCGACGAAGCGGCAAAGCTGCTCAACCGCGCGCCGCGCATCTTTGTCGCCGCCTTCATGAGCTGCCGTGCACCGGCACTGGCCTTCACGTATATCTGCCGGCTGTTTCGCTCGAATGTCGCGGTGCTGGGCGGTGAGGGGTCTTCGCTGGTCGCCGATCTGGCCGATCTGCGCTCGGACGACGCCGTACTTGCGATCAATTTCAGACCCTACGCTAGCGAGATTCAGCAGGTGGCACAGGCGGCGGCGCGCTCGGGTTGCCGCCTCGTGTCCATCGCCGACAGCCGCGCGACGCCGCTTGCCGGGGTCGCGCAATCGATATTGCTGTTCGGATCGGAAAGCCCCTCGTTCTTCCCCTCTATCACCTCGGCGGTCGCGCTGGTCGAGAGCCTGGCCGCGGCGATGCTGGCACACGCC
>CANEVG010000183.1 GCA_947442095.1 Sphingomonadaceae bacterium | reverse complement strand
GGCCATCCAGCGCCTCCCTGCGGCGCTTAGCGAACGCTACACCGGCAGCGGCGCGGATGCTGCCGCGCTGCATGACGGCGCGATCAAGGCCGTTGTCGCCATCGCGCCTGCGGGCGGCGCGCCGTGGGCTGCATGGGGCGGTTCAGGGCTGGCGGGTATTCGCGCGCCGCTGCTGGTGGTTGCAGGGACGTCCGATCGCACGGTGGGATATGATCCGGGGCCAGCATCGATCTTTCGCAACGCCACGGCTTCAGACCGCTATTTGCTTGCGCTGAAGGGCGCAGGGCATGCCATTGGCACCAATCCGCCGCCTGCCGCAATGCGCGGGACCCTGTGGGACTTCGACTGGTTCGAGGATCGCATGTGGCGCAAGCAGCGGGTCAATGCCGTTGCACTGCACTTCATCACTGCCTTTCTTGATCTCAATCTAAAGGGCGATCCCAGCAAGGCGGCCTACCTTGCTGTTCCTTCCGAAGAGGCTGATGGGGCCAAATGGATCAGCGATGCCAAGGGCTATGCCGCAGTGAGCCAAGGCGTCCCCAACCCGACATGGAAGGGCTTTGTCAAGGATCACCAAGACGGGCTGATCCTGCGCCATCTTCCTGCCTCCCCCTAAGCCGAAGCGTCAGGCCCGCATTTCCGGAACCATGTGGGACGGCGTGCCATCGCTGGCCATGCCGCGCGAGAAGTGCCGGATAATCCAGTCTCGCAGCAAATAAATGGCAGGATCGCCTAGATCTTCCGCATGGGTCTTGAGATAGTATCCAAACCCGTCGGCCGAGACGCGGTCATAGGGCATGACCAGTTGCCCGCTGGTGATTTCATCGGCGAACATGTCGATATCCGCGAGCACCACGCCCGATGCGCCGATGGCATAGCGCACGGCCGAAAACGAGGTGTCGAAGGCCAGCCCGTCGTTGGTTTCGATCGCCAGACGCTGCTGCTTGGCATAGCTGCTCCATAGCAAACCACGTGGTTCGCCCTCTAGCTTCACATGCAGCAGCTCATTGTCGCCCAGAAACTGCTCGAGCGTCTTGCCCTGATGCGCCGCTGCCGTTTCGGGCGAACATAGCGGCGCCACGCGCACCATCCACAGAAGATCGGCCACTTTGTCATCGACATTGGGCCGGTCGAACACGATCGCCATATCGACATCGTCACGCGGCGCACCCGTGACGTTCGAGGTCGTCACGTCGATGCGGATCTCGGGATGTTCCTGGTGGAAATCGCGGATCAGCGGCAGCGCGTTCTGATAGAGCAGCGAGGGCGGGATATGCAGCCTGAGCGGGCGGCTCTCCAGATCCTTGTTGCGGATCGTGTTGATGGATTGCTCCATCCGGTCGAGGCACTTGCTGACCACTGGCAAGAGGATCGAGCCTGCGGGCGTCAGCTTCAATCCGCTCGGCCCGCGCTCGAACAGCGGGCGACCGATCAGATCTTCCAGGCTGCTGACATGGCGGCTCATCGCGCTTTGCGAAACCGTGAGGGCCTGCGCGCCAGCGGTGAAACTCATATGGCGGCCAACCGCCTCGAACGCACGAAGGGCGTTCAGTGGCAGCCACCGGCGATTGATGAGTCGGTCAGGAGCGATCGGAACTTCTCCGCTATTCAAGGCAATTTGGCGACCCCGGCGATCTACGTCAATTCGGATATGTGCGTGAACGCTCTTGCCCTAAAATAAAGGGATATAATATAGACCTTCAGGTGTGTTTATTCTGAGGGCATTCCCAGTTCCATGTTGCTGCCGTCTGAATTCGATTTCCACGCACTCGAGGTGTTCGTCCTGACGGTCGAGCTTGGCGGGATGACGGCCAGCGCGCAGCAGATGCGGATCACCCAGTCCGCCGTTTCGCAAACCATTGCCCGGCTCGAGCAGGGCATTGGCGCGATGCTGTTTGATCGCACCTTGCGTCCGCTGGGGCTGACCCCGGCCGGTCGCGCGCTGTACGAACGCTCGACGCGCCTGCTTGCCACAGCCCGCACAATGGTCGACGAGGTGCGTGAAGGGGCTGGGCAGCCGATCGACAAGGTCACCGTGGCCATGTCGGAAACGCTGGCCATTCTGCTCACGGCTCCGCTGCTCGGACGGCTTGGTCCGCGCGTCGCGCGCTGGCGGGTGCGCTCGGGCATCTCGCTCAACCAGCAGCAGGATTTCCTCGCGCGGCGCTGCGACATGCTGATTACCGGCAGCAGCGTCCTCGAAAAGCACGAAGGCATCGTGCATCATGATGTGCTCGATGATCCTTTCGTCATGGTCTTTCCGACCACCTGGCGCGGCTCTGTCGATACGCTCGACACCGCCGAACCGCTGCCGTTCGTGCGCTATTCGCTCGATACCGGCATGGGGCAACGCATCGAAAGCCAGCTCACCCGCATGCGGCTGCGCCTGCCCAATGTGATCGAGGTCGATATCGTGCCGCAGCAGCTCAATGCCGTGGCGCTGGGGATTGGCTGGAGCATCACCTCGCTGCTGTGCCTTGCGGCCATGCCCGCGCTCATCCCGCAGCTGCGCGTCGAGCCTCTGCCGCGCGCGCGCTTCGCCCGCCGGATCCAGGTGGTGAGCCGCGCTGGCGAGCTCGGCGATCTGGCTGCCGAGACGGCTGCACTCGCCGCCGAGACAATCCGTGACGAAAGCCTGCCGCCCGTTCTGGGGCAGCTGCCCTGGGCCGCAGACCTGCTGGCACCGGTGCATTACAAGTCATGATATAGGGTATGATTGTTCTTGATGGACTGCTGGCGCGGCCCATTCGCGGCTAGAGCTTGCAATTGGACGGCATCGGGTCATATCGGCCAAAGGTGCAGCGCAGTTCTGCGGAGGAACCCATGAGCCTCACGACTTCACCGATCACGGTCACCGAGACAGGTCTGGAACTGGTACTCCCCGGCGGCAAGCCCGCCTATTTCAACCACTACTGGCTGCGTGACAACTGCCCGACCTCGTTCGACAGTCAGACCCGCGAGCGCGTGTTCGACATCTTCCATCTGGAAACCCCGCCGCGCCCGCGCAGCGCGCAGATTGTGGGTGATGCGCTGGAAATCGTGTGGGATGGGGAAAACCACACCAGCCTCCATGCACTTGATTGGCTGGCAGCCTATGCCACAGGCCAGCGCCGGGCTGATCCTTCAGACCTTGCGCGCCGTGCCTGGTATGCCAATCATTACGCTGATATCGCGCGCTTTTCACAAGCGGATCTCAAGGCTGACAAAGCCAAAGTCGCGGCCTGGCTCAAGGCGTTGATCGTTGAAGGCGTGGCGATCGTGACCGAAATGCCCGACAGCGATGAGGGCCTCACCGATCTCGTCAAGCTGATGGGGCATGTCCGCCCAACCTTCTTCGGCGAATACTTCGATGTGCGGACCCATATCGAACCGACCAATCTGGCCTACACCGCCAAGGCGCTTGAACTGCATACCGATACGCCCGCCGAAGAGATGGCTCCCGGTGTCCAGTTCCTGCATTGCCGCGCCAACAGCGTGGAGGGCGGGGCGAACCTGTTTCTCGACGGCGTCGCTGTTGCCAACGATTTCCGCGCACTTCATCCGGAAGACTTCCGCCTCCTTTCCGAGACCGATGTGCCGTTCTACTGCGAGCATGACACCTATGATGTGCGCTCGCGCCAGCGCGTGATCGAACTGGACGAGCACGGCGAGGTTTCGGGCGTAACCATCAGCCAGCACATGGCCGATGTGTTCGATCTGCCGCAACATGTGCTGGACAGCTACTATCCTGCCTTCTGCCGCTTCGGGCGCATGCTCCAGTCGGACAAGTATCTCATGCGCTTCCGTATCAATGCGGGCGAGTGCATCGTGTTCGACAACCACCGCATCGTTCATGGGCGCGAGGCCTACTCGGCCACAAGCGGTGCGCGCTATCTGCGCGGCACATATGCCGATCGCGGTGAAATGCGCAGCACCTACCGCGCGCTGACCGGCGAAGGCCGCTTCAAGTGACCGATCTTGATGCGGCCGCAATCGCAGCGCTGCGCGAGGACTTGTCCGCCGCGTTTCGCATCACCGCGCAGATGGGCTGGCACGAATCCGTGGGCAACCATTTCAGCGCGGCGGTCTCGGCGGACGGCAAGCGCTTCCTGCTCAACCGCAAGTGGCAGCACTTCGCCAGCATCCGCCCGGCCGACCTCATGCTACTCGATGCCGATGATCCGGAAGTGATGACCCGGCCCGACGCACCCGATGCCTCGGCCTGGACGATCCACGGCACCGTGCACCGCCAGTGTTGTGCCGCAAGGGTGA
Source organism: Sphingomonadaceae bacterium (assembly GCA_947442095.1). Classification (GTDB taxonomy): domain Bacteria; phylum Pseudomonadota; class Alphaproteobacteria; order Sphingomonadales; family Sphingomonadaceae; genus Novosphingobium. The sequence continues at coordinate 2,821 of CANEVG010000183.1, read as the reverse complement.
TCATTCACTGCCATCCGCCTCATGCAACCGCCCTCGCCACGCTGGCCGATCCGCGTATGGTCCCGCTCGACAACAACACCGCGCGCTATTTCGGGCGGCTCGCGCTCGATGAGGGCTTTGGCGGCATTGCCGACGAGGCCGCGGAAGGCCTGCGCATCGCCGCCGCGCTCGCCAACAACCGCACGCTGCTGATGCGCAACCACGGCCTGACCTGCGTCGGCGACAGCGTGGCCGAAGCGTTCGAGGACCTCTACTTCTTCGAGAAGGCGGCGCAGACCTTGCTGCTCGCCTACGCCAGCGGCCAACCACTGAACGTGCTCTCCGACGAAATTGCCGAGAAGACTGCGCGCGGGTGGGATGATTACAAGGGCATGGCTTTTGCCCACTTCGCCCACCTCAAATCTCGGCTTCCGGCGCTGGACTGAAGCCATGCCAGAAGCGACAGGCGCAATTCCGGCCACAATGGCGGCAGTGCTGCTCACCGGCAATGGCGGGTTCGAGTGCCTGTCCTACCGCACTGATGTGCCTGTGCCGGAGCCGGACAAGGGCGAGGTGCTGATCCGCGTTGGCGCAGCCGGGGTCAACAACACCGACATCAACACGCGCACGGCCTGGTATTCCAAGTCGGTGGTCGAGGCCACGGAAGCTGGCGGCGGTGACGGCTTTGCTGAAGCAAAAACCGAGGATTCGGGTTGGACCGGCGCGCTGCCGCAGTTCCCGCGCATTCAGGGCGCGGATGCCTGCGGGCATGTGGCCGCGGTGGGGGAGGGCGTCGATCCCGCGCGCATTGGCGAGCGGGTGCTGGTCGAGCCGGTTCTGCGTGGCGCCAGCCGGTTTGCCGCCACTTATTTCGGCTCCGAAGTCGATGGCGGTTTCGCCGAGTTTGCCCGGGTTCCTTCGGCCCACGCGCACCGCATAGAGACCGCGCTCAGCGATGTGGAACTGGCCTCGTTCCCTTGCGCCTATTCGGCGGCGGAGAACATGCTGACCCGCACGGCATTGGTGGCCGGCGAGCGCGTTCTGGTGACAGGTGCTTCCGGCGGTGTCGGCTCGGCGGCCGTGCAACTGGCCAAGCGGCGCGGGGCTGACGTCACCGCGCTGGCGAGCGCTGGCAAGGCGGATGGCGTCCGTGCGCTGGGGGCAAGCCGGGTCGAACCGCGCGGGTGCGATCTCGCCGCGCTGTTCGGACAGGAACATTTCGATGTGGTGATCGATGTCGCAGGCGGAGAGGGCTTCCCGGCTTTGCTGCAAGTGTTGAAGCGCGGCGGGCGCTACGGTGTCGCTGGGGCGATTTCCGGCCCGATTGCCGAGCTCGATCTGCGTGACCTCTACCTCAAGGACCTGACGCTCTACGGCTGCACGATCCTCGAGCCCCAAGTGTTCGACAATCTCGTCGGCTATATCGAGCGCGGAGAAATCCGGCCTGTCGTGGCCGCCACATACCCGCTTTCAGACATCGTCGCGGCGCAGCGCGCTTTCCTCACAAAGAAGCACATCGGCAAGATCGTGCTGATCCCCGGAGAATAGAGTTTTATGAAGATCGGTTTCATCGGCCTCGGCAATGTCGGCGGCAAGCTCGCGGGCAGCCTGATCCGCAATGGTCACGACGTTACCGTGCGCGATCTCAATCCCGAACTCGTCGCCGAATATGTCGCGCGCGGCGCGAAGGAAGCGGCCAGCCCGGCCGAACTCGGTAAGGGGGTTGACGTAATCATCACGTGTCTGCCCTCGCCTGCTGCCAGCGCTGCCGTAGCCGAAGGGGAAGACGGCTTCCTCTCCGTCATGCGTCCGGGGCAGGTCTGGATGGAGATGAGCACGACCGACTATGCCGAAGTCCTGCGGCTTGGCCCGCTGGTCGAGGCGAAGGGCGGCCTCTTCATGGAATGCCCGGTTTCAGGCGGCTGCCACCGGGCGGACACCGGCAACATCTCGATCTTCGCCGCCGGCCCACGCGAAGGTTTTGAACGCGTGCTGCCGGTGCTCACCACGCTCGGCCGCCGGGTGCTGCACACGGGCGATTGGGGGACCGCCTCGCAGCTCAAGGTGATGACCAATTTCCTCTGCACCGCGCACCTCGTCGCGCTCGCCGAGGCGTTGACCGTGTGCAAGGCGGTCGGGCTCGACATGAACACGACCTACGAGGCGATCCGCATCTCCTCGGGCAACAGCTTCGTGCACGAGACCGAGAGCCAGGTCATCCTCAACGGCAGCCGCGACATCAACTTCACGATGGACCTCGTCTCGAAGGACGTCGGCCTGTTCGACAAGATCGCCCAGGAAACCGGTGTCCCGGTCGAAATGTCGCCGCTGATCGTGCGCCTGTTCAAGGAAGGCGAGGCCGCCTACGGTCCGCGCGAAAATTCGCCCAACATCATCCGGCGCTATGAAGAGCCGGTCGGCGTGAAGGTGCTGGGCACGGGCTTCCCGGATCAGATGGTCGATGATGAGCCCGAAGAGCCGGGCTATGAGGTCGTGCCGCGCCGCTAGGCGCTGGCACGCACCATCGCGGCGCCCTTTTCCGCGACCATCACCGTCGGCGCGTTGGCGTTGCCGCTGGTGACGGTCGGGAATACCGATGCATCGATTACGCGCAGGCCTGCAATGCCGTGCACCCGCAACTGGCTGTCGACCACCGAAGTCTTCGGGTCAGGCCCCATCATGCAAGTCGAAGTCGGGTGGTAGACCGTATCGGCGCGGGCCCGGAAATCCGCGAGCAGGTCGTCTTCGCTCTCGAGGTCGGGGCCGGGGATCATTTCCTCGGTGATGATCTCGGCGAGCGGATTGGTCTGCGCTATGCTGCGCAGCAGGCGCACGCCCTCGC
>CANEVG010000182.1 GCA_947442095.1 Sphingomonadaceae bacterium | reverse complement strand
TCGATCACCACGTTCTCGAGGATCGTGCCGAAGCGCTTGGTCGTTGCAAAGATTTCCGGCTCGGCCTCGGCCGAAAGGCGGATCATCTTAGCGTAGCAACCGCCTTCGAAATTGAAGACCGCCGTGTCCGACCAGCCATGCTCGTCATCGCCGATCAGCGTGCGGCTGGCATCAGCCGAAAGCGTGGTCTTGCCGGTGCCCGAAAGCCCGAAGAACACCGCCGTCGTGCCGTCCGCGCCGATATTGGCCGAGCAGTGCATCGGCATCACGCCCTTCACCGGCAGCAGATAATTGAGAATGCCGAAAACCGACTTCTTCATTTCGCCGGCATAGGCTGTGCCGCCGATCAGGATCAGCTTCTCGGTAAAATTGACCGCAACCACGGTTTCGCTGCGGCAGCCGTGGCGCGCGGGATCTGCGCGGAAGCTGGGCAGATCGATGATTGTATACTCTGGCGCGAATGTTGCCAGTTCCGCTGCCGAGGGGCGCACCAGCAGGGTGCGCACGAACAGCGAGTGCCAGGCAAACTCGGTGACCACGCGGACATTGACGCGGTGATCGGCCTGCGATCCGCCGAACAGGTCCGCCACGTAGAGCTTGTCCTTGGCGCCCATTGCAGCGAGGAAATCGGCCTTGAGGGCCGCGAACTGTTCGGGCGTCATCGCGACGTTGGTCTTGCCCCACCACACGGTGTTCTCGGTCTCGGCGTCACGCACGAAGAACTTGTCCTTGGCGCTGCGTCCGGTGTGCTTCCCGGTTTCGACGACCAGCGGGCCGTCGGCCGAAAGCACACCTTCTCCAGAGCGGATCGCGTGCTCGACAAGGGGCGCGGTGCCGAGATTGGCGAAGATCTGCGCGGGCTCAGGAAAGCCCTGCTGCGCCAACGTGACATTCAATCCGCTCTCAGCCACTCGAAGTCTCCCGTTCCGTCCCGCCTAGCCGGGGCCGCAAAAGGGCTCCCGGCAAGGGCGTGATCGCGCGATGAAAAGCACCCATCGTACATCCGTGTGAATACGAATGCACAGTCTCGCTGCTGCGCATAGTGTTTGCGCCATGCTGCGTCAAATGCGCTGCGACAATGAAGTTTATTGCGCAGCAAGTTGCACCCGGCACAACTGCCCCAAATACCGTAGCGGTTGCCAGCCGCGCGGCGAGCGAGTAATTGGTTGAATGGCGGAAATGCCCGGTCCCAGCGGTATTCCCTCGTTTTCCGCCCGGAAACAGCCCTGTCTGAAGCCCTGCCATCCTTGGCCACGGAGGTCATGTCCCAGCAGCCTCAGGTACGAGAGGGTGCAAGCGATCCTCGCGTGATCGCGCTGGTGGACGATGACCGGAACATTCTCACCACCGTTTCCATTGCGCTTCAGGCCGAAGGCTTTGCTACACGTCTCTATTACGATGGGGCGGCCGCGCTGAAGGCGCTGCTCGAGAACCCGCCGGATCTTGCGGTATGCGACATCAAGATGCCGCGCATGGATGGCCACGAATTGCTGCGCCGTCTGCGCGAGAAGAGCCATCTGCCGGTGATCTTCCTCACCAGCAAGGATGATGAGGCCGACGAGGCATTGGGCCTGGCACTGGGTGCGGACGACTATATCGCCAAGCCGTTCAGCCAGCGCCTACTCATCGCGCGCATCCGCGCCATCCTGCGCCGTAGCGAGCTCGCCCGCCGCGATGCCGCGCTGGACGAGGCCACTGCAGACGCCGCATCGCTGCCCGAAGCGATTAGGCGTGGCCGTCTGACGATGGACCCCGCGCGCCACACCGTGATGTGGGATCATGGCGCAGTCTCGCTCACCGTGACCGAGTTTCTGATCCTTGAGGCCCTGGCGCTGCGCCCGGGCGTGGTCAAGACGCGCAACCAGTTGATGGATGCGGCCTATCACGACGATGTGTTCGTCGATGACCGCACGATCGACAGCCACATCAAGCGGCTGCGGCGCAAGTTCCGCGCGGTCGATCCCGAATTCGCTGCTATCGAAACGCTCTATGGAGCCGGATACAGTTTCGCTGACACCTGAAACCCCTGCTGTCTCTGGATCTCCATCCGGACCGACAGCGGCGGGCCGCATGCGTGCGCTCTCGCGTCGGCGAAACTGGCGTGTGCGCGGGATCTCGCTCACCTCGCGCATTCTAGCGGTGAACGTCATCGCGCTGGCGCTGCTGGCGGGCAGCTTTTTCTATCTCGACAGCTACCGCAAGCAGCTCCTCGCCGAACGGTTCTCGCTGGCACGAACGGAAGCCGAGATCGCCGCCATTGCCTTGACCGAAGCCGGGCCTCGCCAGCGCCGTGCCGTGCTGGCCGAAATCGGCACCGCGCAGCGCCTGCGCCTCACGCTCTACAACGCCGAAGGGGGGCTGGTTGCCGACAGCTTCCGCCTTGCCCCCGCGCCGTTTGCCTTCGCCGATCCCGCGCAAGAGGCGTGGTATCAGACCGCTGCGCGGGCGCTGGACCGCGGGGTCGATGTGATTGTCGGCGCGCCCATGATCGAACGCTACAAGGAACCGCCTCAGCCCGGTGCCGCCAATTGGTCGGAAATCGCCCGCGCGCGCGCCGCCCGCCGCACCGAGGTCTATCTGCGCTATGCCCCGGATCGAACGCCCGTGATCACGGCCGCCACACCGGTCGGCACCAACGGTGAGATGCTGCTCGCGCTGCGCAATGCCACCGATGTCACGCAGTTGGTGCGCGATGCCCGCCAGTCGCTCGGGGTCATCATCGGCATTGCGTTCATTCTCTCGATCCAGCTCTCGCTGTTCCTCGCCCGCACGATCGTCCAGCCGCTGCGGGCACTGGTGCGGGCAGCGGTGCGGGTGCGGCTGGGGCGCGACCGGGCCGTGGTCGTGCCGCGCCTGCCCGAACGCGGCGACGAGATCGGCCTCCTCGCGCGCGCCTTTTCCGACATGACCACGGCGCTGCGCCAGCGCATCGACGCCGTCGAAAGCTTCGCCGCCGACGTGGCGCACGAACTCAAGAACCCGCTCGCCTCGCTCTCCAGCGCGCTGGAAACGATGGAGAAGGTCGAGGACCCCGCACTGCGCAGCCAGCTCGCCGCCATCGCCTCGCACGATGTGCAGCGGATCGATCGGCTGATCACCGAGATCGCCTATGCGAGCCGCATCGATGCCGAACTAAGCCGCAGCACCTTCGCGGCGCTCGATCTGGCCAGGGTCGCCGGCGATGTTGTCGGCGCGCGCGGCATGCGGCCCGATCGCGATGCTTGCCCTGTCCATTTCACGCGCGGGGAGGGGCCTGCGCTGGTGCGCGGAGACGCGCTGCAGCTCGAACGCGTGCTCGAAAACCTGCTCGACAATGCGGTCTCGTTCTCGCCGCCGGGCGGCGCGGTCGAAGTCTTGGTGCGGGCCGGCGATGGCCGTGTGATGCTGAGCGTGCGCGATGATGGCCCAGGCATTCCCCCGCGTGAGCGCGAGAAGGTGTTTGAACGGTTCCATTCGGTGCGCCCGGCTGCCGAAGCGTTCGGCGCGCACAGCGGCCTTGGCCTTGCCATCGCGCGCACGATTGCCGAAGCGCATGACGGCGCGCTGATTATCACCGACCGCGATGACGGGCGGCCCGGTGCGCAACTTCTGCTCGAACTGCCGATGGCTGGCGAGGAGGAAGAGGAATGAACCCGGCACTGGAGATCCTGCACCATCAGGCGACCAGCGTCTGGCTGGATGGGCGCGGCCTGCTCATCGAAGGCCCACCTGGTTCGGGCAAATCCAGCCTGGCCCTGGCGTTGATTGACCGGGGTGCTGTGCTGGTCGGCGATGACGGTGTGTCGCTTGAACGGCAGGATGATCGGTTGTTCGCCAGCCCCGTGCCCGCCACGCGCGGTCTTCTCGAAGTGCGCAATCTGGGCGTGATCGCCTTGGCGCCAGTCATGGGGGCTGTGCCGGTCGCGCTGATCCTGGCTCTCGACCGGGAAGCGCCGCGCTTCATCACCGAGGCGGAAACAACGATCCGGCATGGCGCAGTGCTCCCGCTGATCCGCCTGTGGCCCGATAGCCCCGTGATCGCTCTGCGCGCCGAACTCGCGCTCAGGCACTATGGCCTCCCCGTCTGAGCAAACTGTCCTGCTGCGAAACAGCAGCACCGGTCCGGCCGCCCGAACTGCCCTCCTGCGCTCTTTCCTTCGCCCCGCGTTAGGCGCAAACGGTCACCATGCCCGCCGAATCGGACCAGCCTCCGCAGCGCATACTTCTGGTCACCGGCGTGCTCGGTGCCGGAAAGACCACTGCGCTGCGCACCCTGGAGGACATGGGCTGGGAAGCGATCGACAATTTCCCGATCCGCTTGCTCGACCGGCTCCTTGAAACCGAACCCGGTTCTGCGCAGCTCGATGCTGGATCACCGCTTGCCATCGGCTTTGATACGCGCACACGGGGGTTCGACCCGATCCGCACGATCGAACGGGTGAAGCGGCTTACTGCCCGCGGCGATCTTTCCGTAACCACGCTGTTCCTCGATTGCGGCGGATCTGAACTGGAACGCCGCTACAACGAAACGCGCCGCCGCCATCCGATGAGCGAGGACAAGCCCGCCGCCACCGGCATCGCGGCAGAGCGGGAGCTGCTCGAGCCGCTGCGCCGCTGGGCCGATGTGGTCATGTCCACCACCGATTTTACCACCAACGATCTCCAGCAGGCGATTCGCGAGCAGTTCGGCAAACTCACGCCGCAGCGCACTACGGTGACGATCAGCAGCTTCGGCTTTTCGCGCGGCACACCGCCGCTGGCCGATCTGGTGTTCGACATGCGCTTTCTGGCCAACCCGCATTGGGACGACGCCTTGCGCCCGCTTTCGGGCCGGGACGCGCCGGTGGGCGATTATATCCGGCAGGATCCGGCATTTGATGAGGCATTTGGCCGTATTCGTGATCTGCTGCTGTTGCTGCTTCCGCGCTTTCAGGCACAGGGCAAGGCCTATGTGAACATCGCGTTTGGATGCACCGGCGGGCGACACCGTTCGGTGTTCATGGCCGAGCAGATCGCTTGTGCCTTGCGCGATGTGGGATTTTCTCCCACATTGCTGCATCGCAACTTGGCTTCGCGCGCGGCCGACATGCTTGAAGGCACGCAGACGTGAAGCAGGCAGTAGAAGAGACCCGCACCAACCGGGCTCGGATTTCGTGGGGGATGAACATGCTCTGGAAGACGGCGTTTCCGACTTGGCTTGGTGCCGGGTGCGGCGCACGCCAGCCTAGCCGTTGCCAAGCATGATCGCGGCAAACCGCCGGATCGCCCCTCGGAGCAAATCTCTCAGATGATCGGTCTCATCCTTGTAACCCACGGCGCGCTGGCCGATGAATTCATCCATGCGATGGAACATGTTGTCGGCCGCCAGCCCGATATCGTTGCCGTGTGCATTGGCCCGAACGACGACATGGAGCGACGCCGCAAGGAAATCGCCGAGGCGATTCGTCGGGTCGACAGCGGCGAAGGTGTGATTGTGCTCACCGATCTGTTCGGCGGCACGCCCTCTAATCTCGCGATCTCGCTGATGGAAGCGGGCCGCGTGGAAGTTATCGCCGGGATCAACCTACCGATGCTGATTCGCCTCGCCAAGGCACGCAGTTGCATGGGCGTGCGCGAGGCGACGGCTGCTGCGCGCGATGCAGGCCGCAACTATATCACTATCGCCTCGGAGTTTCTGGGGCAGGACGCCTGAGCGATGAACGCCCCTGGGACCGATGACGCTGCCATCCATTCGGCCTCCGGTTCCGGCGATAGTGCGACGGCACGCGAAACGGTCCGCATCATCAACCAGCGCGGTCTGCATGCGCGGGCTAGCGCCAAATTCGTCAATGCGGTTGCCAAGTTGCCGCAGGGCGTTGAAGTGACCGTCTCCAAGGATGGCAATGCGGCCAACGGCGGCTCGATTCTCGGCCTGATGATGCTCGGCGCGGCCAAGGGCGATACGATCGATATCGTGGTCACCGGGCCTGATGCGGGCGCTGTGCTGATGAAGGTTGCCGGGCTGGTCAAAGACGGCTTCGGCGAAGACTGACATTCTGCCATGATGATCCGCCGGAGCATAACCGGGTTTTCCAACCCGACGGTGAAGGCGGTGCGCGCGCTCCGCGAAAAAAAGCACCGCAAGCGCGAAGGCATGTTTCTGGCCGAAGGCCTGCGGCTTCTCACCGATGCGCGCGAAAGCGGGCGAATTCCCGAAATCCTTTTGATGGCCGAAGGGCGCGAGGCCCATCCCCTGCTCGCCGCACTGGAAGCAGCGGTTGCGGCGGCGGGCGGCGATGTGGTCGAAGTGCCCGAAGACATTCTCGCGAAGATTACCGGCAAGGACAATCCGCAGGCCGTCGCGGGCGTATTCGCCGAATGGGATACTGGGTTGGCGGCGCTGGACCGGGAGGCGGGAAGCCTGTGGCTGGTGGCACAGGCGATGCGTGATCCCGGCAATCTCGGCACAATGCTGCGCACTGCCGATGCTGTGGGTGCAGGCGGGGTGATCCTGCTCGATGATTGCGCCGATCCGTTCTCGGTCGAGGCGGTACGTGCGAGCATGGGTGCGGTGTTCACTGTGCCGTTGGCGCAGGCGCGCTGGGAGGAGTTCTTGCCGTGGCTGCGCGCGGGGGAAGGCCAGCTCATCGCGGCATCCTTGCGCGAGGCTGTCCCCTATCGCGGCGCGGCCTATGCGGCCCCGTGCTTCGTCATAATCGGCAACGAATCGCGCGGGCTGCCAGAGGACTACGAGATGGCCTGCGATCTGCGCGTCACCATGCCGATGAAGGGCCGCGCGGACAGCTTGAACGCGGCGGTCGCGGCGGCGGTGCTGGCTTATGAGGTGCTGGCCGCACTGGAGGGATAAAGGCCCCGCGGCACCACCAAACCCGTTCATGTCGAGCAAAGAGGGCAGTGTGGAGGTTACTCCGCCGCCTGCTCTTTATCCTCCAGTTCGACCAGTGCCAGAAGCGGGCTCTCGTCGGCATGGCGTGGAACCAAATCGACCAGCGGCACATCATCTATTTCGCTACCGATCTCGACACCTTTGTCGCGAAGCCTCTTGGCAGCGGACTGCACATTACGTTCAAAGCTGCCAACGAACTTGTTGTAATTGCTGACGGCTGACTGCAGCCCTCCGCCAACACGT
>CANEVG010000181.1 GCA_947442095.1 Sphingomonadaceae bacterium | reverse complement strand
GGCGCCTTGTTCTCTTGTCCATCCCGCCCCGCACCGCGAGGGCGGGCTCGGGCTGCGGCTGGCTCAGAAGTTGAAGCCAGCGGCGATGCCGTAACGGCGCGGTTCCAGCGTGAACACGTTGGTGAAGTTGCCCGAGGACTGGTCGGTCAAATACAAACCAGTCACCGGGTTGCCGTTGGTGATGTTCTGGATGAAGCCGCGGATGAACCACTTCTTATCCGGACCGTCGAGCTGGAGCTGCGCATTCATTTGCGTGAATGCCGGGACCCGGTCAACAACGCCGTTGAAAATCGTGCCGTTCGCAGCGCCCGTGAAGGTCAGGTCGAAGCGCGGCGTCAGCGTCAGGGCACCGATCGGCGCGGCATACTGCACACCGGTCGCGAACTTCAAGGTCGGCGCATTAGGCAGTTCGTTGCCGCGGATATTTACCGCGATACCGGCTGCCTCGTACGTTATCCCGCCAATGCCGGGCGCATTGCCGAGCGTTGGTGCAAGTCCCTCAAGCACCGCGCAGATCGAGTAGGCGCCCGAGGAGGCGATCCCGCCATCAGCCGGGAACTGGGTGGTGCCCTGCAGCCCGGCACCGCCGACTACATTCGGGATCTGGCCTGCGTTGATCAGCGAATTGGCCGTGTTGACGAAGGCATTCACCCCAGCAACGTTGCCCGATTTGGAAGCCACTGCGCAGTTTGCAGCGTTGGTGATATCCTTGATGATCACCGCATCGGCGCGGCCCGCACCGAAATCACGCGGGTTGGACAGGAACTTGTCCTGCGACACTTCGGTATGCAGGTAGCTGAAGTTCATGTTGATCGTCAGCTCACGGACCGGACGGACGATCGCTTCGGCTTCCACACCGTAGATCGTGGCGCTGACGTTATCGTTGACCGACGTACGGGCGACGATGCGCGAGAGCTGCAGATCCTTGTACTTATAGTAGAACCCGGTGAGGTTCAGCTGCAGCGCGCCGTTGCCGAAGGTGTTCTTCGAACCGATTTCGAACGCATTAACGAACTCGGGGTTGAAGTTTTCCGGCACCGCGAAAATCGGCTGCAGCGGCGGATTGATACCGCCCGACTTGTAGCCGCGCGAGTACGAGGCATAGAGCAGGTGATCCGGCGAGATCTGGAAGTCCAGCACCGCACGGCCGGTGAACTCACCGAACTTTACATTGCGCTGCTGCAGTACCTGGTTCCCGGCAAGACCCGGATCGGCATCATACGAACCGACGAACGGCGAGTCGAAGATGTCGGCGGTGCCGAAGGGAACAAGGAAGCTGGCCAGCGTCGAACGCGCCGTGATGCTCTTCTTATCGTTATTGTAGCGCAGACCAAGCGTGAGCTTCACGCGATCACTCATCTTGTAGTAGGCTTCGCCGAAGATCCCGAAGGTCGTCAGACGATATCCGTCGCCGAACGCGCCGTTGTTGCGGAAGAACGGCGAGCCAAGATACGACGGCGGCAGGCCTCTGCCCAGCGACGTGAACGCGCCGAGAATGCCGGTGGCATAATCAAGCCCGAATGCGTTCACATAGTAGCTGTTCTCTTTGACGGTGTACTTGCCGTAGATGCCGCCGAGCAGGAAGTTGAACGGCCCGTCGAAATTGGAGGTGAGAACACCTTCCGCCGTCCAGGATTCTTGCGACTGGTTCGAGCGGTCAAAATCGAGCGGCGTGTTGCCGCAAATCTTGTTGCCGCCATAAGCGCCAGTGCCGCTGGGCTCGGACGTGGAAGTGCAAAGCGGGCCGCCCGGACCCTGCGGAATAAGCGCAGCTGCCATCGGGCCGAAATAGGCGCGCTGGAGTGCTGCGCCAACAGGGAACGGCGGATTAGGGAACCCTCCAGCCGCAAGCCCGGCTAGCGCTGTAAGCCCTGGCGTAAAGCCCGCGCGATTGGCAACCGCGAGGTTATAGTCCTGCTGCGAATCCACCTTGGTGCGCTGGTAGTTGCCTGTGACGCGCAAGTTCAGCTTGTCGCCGATATCCTGACGCAGAACGCCCTGCAGAACGGTTTCAGAGGTGAAATAGGTCGGGTTGAAATCGGTGTTGACCACACGCGGGTCAGCCGGGTTGACCACGCCCGTATAGACGCCGGGACCATAGATGCTACCCAGCGCAAGCGCAGTCGGCAGCCCCTGGATCGCAAAAAATTCGCGGCTGGTGAGGATGTTGGCCAGCTGCGCATTGCCATTTGAGGTGCTGGTGCCGCGCGAGGTGTTGAGGCAGCCCAAAATACCTGTCGGGTCGTCCTGGCAGTACTGCTTCTGGATGCGCATGCGGCTGTCACGCTCATGGAAATACTGGCCCATGAGGTCGATCGTGGTCGACGACGAGGGCTGCCAAGTCAGCGAGCCGCGCAGACCGTACATGTTGCGGTCGTCGATCTTGCTGTTGTCGAAAAGGTTGGTCGTGTAGCCATCGCGGTTAAGGTAGAAACCAGCCGCGCGCACCGCAAGCGTGTCGGTGATCGGCAGGTTGATCATGCCGCGCAGGCGGACCGAGTTGTAGTTGGCATATTCCGCATCGCCCGAAGCGGCGACGCCATTGAGATTGGGCTTGGCAGTGCGGAAGTTGACCACGCCCGACGTGGCGTTGCGGCCGAACAGCGTGCCTTGCGGGCCGCGCAGCACTTCGACCTGCTGCAGATCGTAGAATTCACCTTCAAAGAGGCGCGAGGCGAACAGCGGCGCGTCATTGATGTGAATGGCGGTGGCGCTGTCGCAGGTCACGCCGGTGCAGAGATCACCAATGCCGCGAATGGTAAAGCTGGAGCTGGTGAAGTTCGTCTTGGTGAACGTGATGTTCGGCAGGCTGAGTTGCAGATCGAGCGGGTTGCGGATCTGCTGCTTATCCAGGCTTTCCTTGGTGAAGGCGCTGATCGCAATCGGCACCTGCTGAAGGCGCTGCGACTGGCGCTGCGCGGTCACGATGATTTCCTGGATGCCCGGACCGGCTTCGGCCGCCTGCGGCGCGGATACGGCATCCTGTGCAAACGACGGCGAAGCCACGGCTGCTGCGCACACACCTGCGAGCAGGGAAAGTTTGCCCCTCATATCAATTGTCCTCTCTCTTCAGCGGTGCCCATCATTTTTGAGGGTCGACCTTCTGGGTATAGAACAGGGCGGAACACATGCATTGTCAACCGCTCAATTAAATTTGACCTTTTCCGTAACGGCAACCCGGCCCGAGTGTGACCTGGCGGCAACCATTTGTTCTGCACTAAGGGGCAAATTCCGAATCAAATCAGAATGAATGTTATTTCGATGTGATGATTGCTGCTTGATATTCACATTTCAGTGTGAAATAGAACCAGTATGTCCAGTGACCTCATCGATCGTATCCGCCGCCTCGTTGTCGATGGCGGAATGTCCCGTTCGGGCCTTGCCCGCGCTGCGGGGCTCCATGCCAACACCCTGCGCGACCTGACGCTGCCCGGCTGGAACCCCACCGCCGACACGCTGGCAAAGCTTGAGCGCGTGCTCAGCGAGAGCGACGATGCGCCCGCGCTCGTGCCGATCGAAGAGATCATCGACGAGGCACGCAATGGCCGCATGTTCATTCTAGTCGACGACGAGGACCGCGAAAACGAGGGCGATCTCGTGATCCCTGCGCAAATGGCCACGCCCGATGCGATCAATTTCATGGCCACGCACGGCCGCGGCCTGATCTGCCTCACCCTCACCCGAACCCGCACCGAGCAACTCGGGCTCGAACTGATGAGCCGCAACAACGGCACGCGGCATGAAACCGCCTTCACCGTCTCGATCGAGGCACGCGAGGGCGTGACCACCGGCATTTCCGCCGCAGACCGCGCGCGCACCGTCGCCGTGGCGGTCGATGCCGGCAAGACGCGCGATGATATCGTCACCCCGGGTCATGTGTTTCCGCTCATCGCGCGCGACGGCGGTGTGCTGGTGCGCGCCGGGCATACCGAGGCGGCGGTCGATATATCGCGGCTGGCGGGGCTCAATCCCTCCGGCGTGATCTGCGAGATCATGAAGGACGACGGCACCATGGCGCGGATGGACGATCTTGTCCCCTTCGCAAGGCGCCACGGACTCAAGATGGGCACGATCCGCGATCTCATCGAATATCGCCGCCGCCATGACCATCTGGTCGAATGCGTCGACCAGCAACCGTTCGTCTCCGACTACGGCGGCGACTGGACAATCCGGACCTATCGCAACAAAATCGACGGGGTTGTCCATCTCGTGTTGCAGAAGGGCGCGGTGCGGCCGGATGCACCGACGCTGGTGCGCATGCATGGCATCTCGATCCTCTCCGACGTGCTGGGCCAACCCGGCCCGCGTAAGCGCATTCTGCAGCGCGCGATGAGCGAGATCGGCAAGGCCGGCTCGGGCGTGATCGTCCTGCTCATGCCCGGCGGCAGCGAGCACCTGCAGGCCGAGATTGCGGGCCGCACCGGCGAGATGGACTTGCGCAGCTATGGCATAGGTGCCCAGATCCTGGCCGATCTTGGCATTCATGACATGGTGCTGCTCACCAATTCGCATCGCAACGTCGTCGCCATCGAAGGCTACGGCCTCAACATCGTCGGCGAACAGCCGATCATCGCGGAGTAAGCGCGCATGTCCCGGTTTCTCATCATTGAAGCGCGCTTCTACGATCACCTTAACGACATGCTGATTGCGGGCGCGCGCGCTGCACTGGAAGCGGCCGGCCATGAGGCAGACGTGATCACGGTGCCCGGCGCGCTGGAAATCCCTGGCGCGATCGCGCTGGCCGATCAGTCCGGCACTTATGATGGCTATGTCGCGATCGGCGTGGTGATCCGGGGTGAAACCTACCACTTCGAAATCGTGGCGGGCGAAAGCGCGCGCGGCGTGATGGCGCTGACAATCGACGGCGTCGCCATCGGCAATGGCATCCTCACCGTGGAGAACGAGGCGCAGGCCCTCGTGCGGGCCGACCCTTCGCAGAAAAACAAGGGCGGTGAGGCGGCCGCGGCGGCCATGGCTCTGCTGAGCTTACGCAGGAAGTACACCTAAGGGTGTTACGGAGGCTAGCGGACTAGTTCGGCACCTCCTCAGAGGTCCATTTCGGTGTATTATTTTTTGAACGCCGAGTATTAAAGGGTTCTGCTGAATTTAATAAATTTTTCATCAGTGGTTAGGCTGAATTGCTCCGTAGAGTGTCAATTATTTCCATCTGCCTTGTGTCTAGTTCGTTTGATTGACTTTTTAAAAAGAAGATCAACAAATTAATGGGCTCAAGAAATTCAAGTATGGGCATTGGTAGCCAGCGCAGCGGTGGCGGTTTCCAACTTGCTGGAGCAGTAACCGCGGCGATCTTGCTTACAGGATTGGCAGTCCAACACATTCGCGTCGGCGGGACCGTTCAGCGCCACATCGATAGCGTGACAGGTTTTTCTGCGGATATTCTGCCCCCGCCGATCCGTATCGTCGAACCGGGGCTCGCCCAGAACCGCGACAATCTTGCCGAGCTGGAACGGCAGTACCGCGCCAGGCTGACCCGCTGGACGGCCGATGATGTCAACCCGAGGCTGGCCGGTAAACTGCGTGATTTGGTGGCCAAAGAGGCCGATGCCTTCTGGACTGAAGTCAACAAGGTCCTGCTGCCCGCGCTGGCCCGAAGCGACATGGCCATTGCACAGGCCAGCGAACAGAAGCGGTAAGGGATCGTCGCCTGCGAACGCGGAGCCATCCTGCTGCTGACCGATCATGCCACCGCCGCGCGCGAAAAGCCGGTCGCCGCCAGCATCTCGGCTATCTCGGTGCTGCTCACCCTCGCGGCGCTGGCTGGGTTCGTCACCGGGGGCCTTATCCTGCAAGCCATGCGCCTGCCGGACCGCCATGTACTCGGTCCGCTGGCCGGCACGGCCGAGGTCACGAGCGCCATGGCCGCCGGCGATCTGACGGCCGGGCGCCGCGCGGAGCACCGCGATCACGAAATCGGCGAAATGACCCGCGCGATCAAGGTGTTCCGCAGCGCTGCCGAGGCGCAGCGCGCCGATGCCGAGAAGCAGGCCCATGTCGTGCGAGCGACGGGCAGCGCGCTTGGCCAGCAGGCAGTGGGCGATCTTGCCCACCGCGTCGAAGCGCGATTTTCCAGCGGATACGGCTCTATGCGCCGGGCCTACAACGCGGCTGCCGATAGGCTCGACAAGGTCCTTTCCCGTGTCGCCGGCTCGGTCGAAAGTGTGAACACGGGTGCTGGCGAAATTCGCGCAGCATCCAGCAATCTGGCAGAGCGCAACCAGATGCAGGCAGCCAGCGTCGAGGGGTCGATCACGGCCATACGGCAGGTCTCCATGCTGGTTTGGGCAACTGCTTCCCGCAACCACAAAGCGCAGGCCAAAATCGGCTTTGCCGCGCAGGATGCCGCCGCTGGCAGCACGCTGGTGGGTGAAGCGATGGATGCCATGAGCGCCATCGAGCAATCCTCGCAGCATATCGGCCAGATAGTCGATCTGATCGGCTCGATCGCTTCCAGACCAACCTCCTCGCGCACAGCGCCGGGGTGGAAGCGGCGCGTCCGGGCGATGCCGGGCGCGGTTTTGCCGTGGCCGCCAAAGCCGTGGTCGCCAAGGAGGTGTGCGCGCTCGCGCAGCATTCGGCCACAGCCGAAGCGCTGACCACAATGGCCGGCCGGGTAGGCACCCTCGCCGATCTGGTTGCCGAAATTGCCGCGTCCGCGCAGTCGCAATCCGCCAGCCTCGATCAGGTCAGCCTCGATCAGGTCAGCGCGTCGGTTTCGGGCATGGACGGCATCACCCGGCGCAATGCGGCCATGATGGAAAAAACCGCCGCGGCCGCCCACTCGCTGGCCGACGAAGCCAGCCAACTAGCCGCCGCGATCTGCCAGTTCCGCACATCGAGCAGCAGCCCCGCCCCCGCCTATCGGCGCCGCGGCCTGATCGCCCCCCGAAAACACGCTCTTAGCTTGCTTTTTGGAGGAACCTGACCTAGGGGCGCGCTCGTCTGCTCCAGGGGCTTCCCGGATGCGGCACCTGCCACGGCATTCGGCCCGGCAGGTGTAGCGGCCCTTTTGGCCCGCAAGCCGCATGGTGCGGCGGGCGGTGAAAGACCGGCGGAATCAACCGCCTGGCCGGAAACATCGATAACAGGACCTACCAGAAATGGCATCCCATCCCACGCGCGACGATT
>CANEVG010000180.1 GCA_947442095.1 Sphingomonadaceae bacterium | reverse complement strand
GGCGATGAGGCCGAAGAGGAACAGCACCATCACTATGCCGCCCGTAACTTCAGGTGGTCCATCGGTTTGTTTCGCTTGAAATGGTCAACCGACTTGCGCGGGTGCATCCCGGGACGCGGCGTTACGGCGCGCTTACTTGGCGCTTCAAGTGCCCGAAGTCTCAGCCGCAGTGCAGGTCCCGTCAGGATAGGACGGGCCTGCGCAGAACGGCTAGCCCGGCTTGACCATTTCGAAGGCCTGCGCCAGCTTTACCGGGGGCGAAAGTATCCAAAACCCCCGCCGGATCGTTGTTCGCCGGCCAGTGGAAAACAAGTAAAGCGCGGTGACCAGGGCCACGGGAATGAGCAGTCCAGGCGTGAGGCCTAGCGCCTTGCGCTGATGTGGGCCGCGCGCCGAAGCGCGGGCGCACGCTGGCAGGGCCTGGCGTGTCCTTACGCAGCCGGCCGAGCGTCATCAGAGCGCGGCCAAACGTCGTTATGGCGGCGATGCGGTCTGCGACCGACTGGTGCGTGCCGCCTTTGTGATCGGACAGCCCTTCGAACAGCAGAGCTTCCATGCGTCGACTGCCATCGAACTTGCCCTTCCCGCGAATCTTGCCCAGCGCTCTGACCAGAGCTTCGGGGAAATAGGTCATGCGCATCGCGAGCATGGTGGCGGTGCTGCCTCCAATGAGGATCGGCAGGAACAGCGGTGCCGCCAGTCTTTGATCCGCAGCGGATTGCGGCAAGGGTGCGGACAACCTCGACAAGATTGCCGACCAGCGCCTTTCGTTCCAGCAGCAGTGCATCGACATCGCCGAAGGCGGCGCCGGCGCGTTCATCGAGCTGTCCGATCAGCGCATGCTGTGCACGAATTTTCAGCGCCAGCCACAGCATCGCGCCCAGCACGAGCCAAAGCCGCTACAGATCGAGAGCCGTGTTGGCTGAACGGACCGCGCGGCCCCACAGGTCGGTGGCTTACCAAAAAGTCTGCACATCAGATGCTTGCATGATCCAGGTCCGCCGCTGGATCAATCCTGCCGACTTACCGGATACTTGGCTTAGAATGTGCTAACCGGTCAGGGTAGCCCGAAGCCAGGACCTGCTTTTGGACCGAAGCGGACAAGCCGCGAATCCAGCACAGCTGCCTGCCGGTGCACCACGACCGGTGCGTAGTCCGGGTCCTTGACCATGCCCATGAACGCAGTGGCATCGGGATAGGCCATCACGAACGTCTCGTCCCACTCCCAGTCCGCCGGGCCGGTGACCATCGCCTCGAACCCGCCTGCCCAGACGATATGGCCGCCGGACCTTTCCAGCACCGGCTGGATCGTGCGCATGTATTCCTTGTAGGCCTCAGCGCCGGTCAGCCCCTTGCCCGCCAGTTCATGGCCGTCGGGATAGGTCGCGTAAGGCTTGAAGCGGATGAGATTGAGCATGTGTATCGGCGTATCGCGCGGCAGGGCCTTGAAAGTGTTGAAGTTCTCGCGGCTGGGATCGATGAAGGTTTCGGCCATGTCAAGCGCTCCACTGCCAGTCGCGGAAGCTTTCGCGCAGGTCCTTCTTGCTGATCTTGCCGGTGCCGGTGTGAGGGATTTCATCCACGAAGGCGACAGCATCGGGCAGCCACCACTTGGCGACATGGCCTGCGAGATGTTCACGCAAGGCGTCTTGGCAGACCTCGGCACCGGGCTTCTTGACCACGACGAGCAGCGGCCGCTCATCCCAGCGCGGATGATAGACGCCGATGGCAGCGGCCTCGGCCACGCCAGGGAAACCGATGGCGGCGTTCTCGAGCTCGACCGAGCTGATCCATTCACCGCCGGACTTGATCACGTCCTTGGTGCGGTCGGTCAGCTGCAAGGTGCCGTCCGGGTGAATCACGGCGACATCGCCGGTGTCGAACCACTGGTCGGCATCGGTAGCATCGGCCTCAGCCTTGAAGTAGCGCTTGACCACCCACGGCCCGCGCACTTGCAGCGCGCCCGAGGAGACCCCGTCGCGCGGGAGCACCTTGCTGTAATCGCCCAGCTCCACGCAGCGCAGCTCGACCCCAAACGGCACGCGGCCCTGCATGGCCTTGATCGAGACCTGTTCGTCGAACGAGCGCTCATCCCAATCCCACGTCTCGGCGCTGGAAGTGCCGATGGGCGAGGTTTCGGTCATGCCCCACGCGTGGCTGACACGAATACCCCGGCGCATCAGCCGCTCGATCATCGCGCGCGGCATGGCTGACCCGCCGCACACCACGGTCTTGAGGCTTGCGGGAATATCCGTTCCAGCTGCATCGAAGTGCTGCAACAGGCCCAGCCAGACAGTGGGCACGCCCGCCGACGTGGTCACGCCCTCGCGCTCCATGAGCTCTGCCAGCACTGCCGGATCGTTGACCGCGCTGTAGACGAACTTGGCCCCCGCCGCCGCGCCCGCCCAGGGCAGGCCCCAGCTGGCAGCATGGAACATCGGCACGATCGGCAGCATGACGGTTCGGCAATCGACACCGAACAGCGGCGGGGTCATGCCGATCATGGCATGGAGCACGGTCGATCGGTGCTCATAGAGGACGCCCTTGGGATTGCCGGTGGTCCCGCTGGTGTAGCAAAGCATGCAGGGATCGCGCTCGTCGCCATCGGCCCACTCGCCCTGCCCGTCCTCGCTGCCGATCCAGTCCTCGAAATGCTCGGCCGGGCCGCTGCTGTCGAAGCAGATATAGTGCTCGATCGTCTTCCAGCGCGGCTTCATCCGTTCGACAAGCGGCGCAAAAGCGGCATCGAACAGCAGCACGCGGTCTTCGGCGTGGTTGGCGATATAGTCGAGCTGATCGTCAAACAGGCGCGGGTTGATCGTGTGAAGCACCCCGCCGACCCCAACAGCGCCGTACCACGTGACGAGGTGGCGACTATGGTTCATCGCCAGCGTGGCGACGCGGTCACCCGGCTGGATCCCGAGCTTGGTGAGCTTTTGCGCCATGCGCATCGCATCGTGGCGGATGCCCGCCCAGTTGGTGCGGGTCTCGCTGCCATCGGCCCAGCGTGAGACGATCTCGCGGCCACCATGTTCGCGCGCCGCATGATCGATAAAGCGGGTCACGCGCAGTGACCAATCCTGCATGGCACCCAGCAGCATCACACCATCCCCTTTTGATTCTTGAATTATTCGACGAGCCGCAAATGCCTGTCGGCCCGCGCGGTAAGCGCTACATTGGCAAGCCCTTCGACAGGAAGCAATCGTTCGATGAGTTCGCTATCCAGTGCGAAGTCCGTACCGAGCCTGACCCTAGGCTCTCGCGCCGTCCCCGTGCGCAGGCGGGCAATCACTTCGCCTTTGTTCCCCTCCCGGCGCGGCAAAAGCAGCGCGAGTTCGGAAAGCGCTTCGGGCTTGGTCACATCGAGCTTCAAGAGCATCTGCGCCGCGCTGCTGACCGAGGCCAGAGGCCGCGCGCCGCGCACGGTGATGCGCGGCGGCTCGTCCGGATTAGGCCGGTCCAGCTCGACATTGAGCAGCACGCAGATGCCCTCGCGCGCCCATTGCTGGAAGGGTTCGACAAGGCTTTCCTCGAAGCACGAGGCGGAGAACTGACCGCTGCTGTCCGAGAAGTCGGCGGCAATGAAATCGTTGCCTTTCTTGGTTTTACGTCGGTTTACCCCTTCGACCAGCGCAGCCATGACCGCGCCGGTGCGGGTGCCGCCAGCATCGCCCTCCCCGCTCATCAGGCTGCCATAGGAGCGCGCGCCATTTGCCGAGGCGACAGCGCGGTATTCGGTGACGGGGTGCGCAGCGAAATAGAACCCGAAGGTCTCGCGCTCCGCCGCCATCTGTTCGGAGCGGGTCCACGGCGCGGCTTCGGTGAGGCGCGTGGCAGGCACGGCGTGATCCTCCGCGCCGAACAGGCCCGCCTGCCCAGAGGTGCGCGCGCGGACGGCCTCGTCGGCCACGGCCATCAGCAGTTCGGCATTGGCGGTGATCCTGGCGCGGCTCGGCTCCAGCGCATCGAGCGCACCGGCCGCTGCGAGCGCTTCCAGCCCGCGCCGGTTCATTGCGCCGGCCGGCAAGCGGCGGAACAGATCGTCAAGGCTGGTATAAGGCCCATTGGCCTCGCGCTCGGCGACGATGGCGTCCATCGCCTTTTCGCCGACATTGCGCAGGCCCGCGAGCGCATAGCGCACCGCATAGCCGTCCTCGGTGCGCTCGACGGTGAACTCGGCTTCGGACATGTTGATGTCCGGCCCATGGAGCGCGAGGCCCGCGCGGCGCATATCGTCCACGAACACCGCCAGCTTTTCCGACTGGTGCATATCGAAGCACATCGAGGCCGCATAGAATTCGTGCGGGTAGTGCGTCTTGAGCCACGCCGTCTGATAGGCGAGCAGCGCGTAGGCGGCGGCGTGGGATTTGTTGAAGCCGTAGCCCGCGAACTTGTCGATCAAGTCGAACAACTCGTTGGCTTTCTTGGCTTCGATCCCCGAAACGTCCTTACAGCCATCGACAAAACGCTGGCGCTGCGCATCCATTTCGGCCTGGACTTTCTTGCCCATGGCGCGGCGCAGCAGGTCTGCGTCGCCCAGCGAATAGCCCGCGAGGATCTGCGCGGCCTGCATCACCTGTTCCTGATAGACGAAGATCCCGTAAGTCTCGGCGAGGATGACCGAGAGCTTCTCGTGCGGATACTCGATCGCTTCTAAGCCATTCTTGCGGCGGCCGAACAGCGGGATGTTGTCCATCGGGCCCGGCCGATAGAGCGAGACGAGCGCGATGATGTCGCCGAAATTGGTGGGTTTCACGGCGGCCAGCGTGCGGCGCATGCCTTCGGATTCGAGCTGGAACACGCCGACCGTGTCGCCCACCTGCAGCAACTTGTAGACCTCCGCGTCGTCCCACGCGAGCGTGTCGAGATTGATCTCGATCCCGCGTTTGCCCATCAGATCGACCGCCTTGCGCAAGACGGAGAGCGTCTTGAGGCCGAGGAAGTCGAACTTCACGAGTCCCGCTTCCTCGACGAACTTCATGTCGAACTGCGTGACAGGCATATCAGACCGGGGATCACGGTAGAGCGGCACGAGCTGCGCCAAGGGCCGGTCGCCGATAACCACGCCCGCCGCGTGGGTCGAGCTGTTGCGCGGCAGGCCTTCCAATTGCATCGCGAGATCGATCAGGCGGCGCACTTCGGGATCGCGGTCGTATTCGCGCTTCAAGTCGGCAATTCCGTTGAGCGCGCGGGGCAGCGGCCACGGGTCGGTCGGATGGTTTGGCACCATCTTGCACAGGCGGTCGACCTGCCCGTAGCTCATCTGCAGGATGCGCCCGGTATCGCGCAGCACCGCGCGTGCCTTCAGCTTGCCGAAGGTGATGATCTGCGCGACGTGGTCCTCGCCATATTTCTGCTGTACATAGCGGATCACCTCGCCGCGCCGGGTTTCGCAGAAGTCGATATCGAAGTCCGGCATAGAGACGCGTTCGGGATTGAGGAAGCGTTCGAACAGCAGGCCGAGCTTGATCGGATCGAGATCGGTGATGGTGAGCGCCCACGCCACCAGCGAGCCCGCGCCCGAACCGCGCCCCGGGCCCACTGGAATACCCTGCTCCTTGGCCCACTTGATGAAATCGGCCACGATCAGGAAGTAGCCGCCAAAGCCCATGCGATTGATGATGCCGATCTCGAATTCGAGCCGGTCGCGGTACCCTATGACCTCGTCCCAGATGCCTGCTTCGGCGAGCGCAGGAAAGTCAGCAGCCTGCGGGCTGGCGTCCGCGCCGAGCAGTAGGAATGCGGCGAGGTCCTCGTGGCAGGCTTCGGCGTAATAGGGCTTGAGGCGCACCATCAGGCCGTGGCGCGAATCCTGCGCCATCATCCGCGCCTCACCTTCCTGATCGCCCGCAAGGCTAGGGAGGATCGGCTTGCGGTAGGGCGGCTTGTAGGCAGTGCGCTGCGCGACAACGAGCGTGTTCGCCAGCGCCTCGGGCACGTCGGCGAAGATCTCTTCCATCAGCGGCCCGCCCTTGATCCACCATTCGCTGGAGGAGCGCGGGCGGTCGGTGCTGTCGACGTGGGTGGAGCTGGCGATGCACAGCAAGGCGTCGTGCGCCGCATAGAACGCGCGTTCGGCAAAGCAGGCGGGGTTGGTGGCGACGAGCGGGAGATCGCGCGCATAGGCGAGATCGATCAGCGCAGGCTCGGCGGCCATTTCCGCCGCATCACCGCGCCGGGCGAGTTCGATATAGAGCCGCTGGGGGAACAAGGCCTCCAGCGCGGCCAGATAAGCCTCCGCCGCGCTGGCCTGTTCGCCCGCAAGCAGGCGGACGAGCGCGCCCTCCCCCGCTGCGGTCAGGCAAAGCAGGCCCTCGGTGCGGCCTTTCAGTTCGGCCAGCGGGACGTGGGGATCGAATTCGAGCGGGCGGCCAAGGTGCGCGTGGCTGACGAGGTGGCAGAGGTTCTGATACCCCGCCTCATCCTGCGCATAGAGCGCGAGCCAGTCGATGGTGGGCGTGCTGGCGCCGAAGCCAGCGGGAGCGGCCCCTTCGCGCGAGGGCCGCGCGACCGCGAGCATCGTGCCGATGATGGGCTGCACCCCGGCATCGAAACATGCCTTGGCAAAGGCGACACTGCCATAGAGCCCATTGCGATCGGTGATCGCGGCCGCCGGGAACCCGCGCTCCGCCGCCGTCTTGGCAATCGCCTTCGGGTCGATCGCGCCGTCAAGCATCGTGTAGGAGGAGAAGATGCGCAGCGGAACGAAGTGGGTGTGGGTCATTTCGGGAGGTTAGGTTTTGGGGGGTGATTCTGCGAGGTGTGGAGGGCGCTTTTTCCACTTGGGATTGAGCCAGCCACCGCGCCCTCCTTTCGTGTCGAGCGAGACCGAGACATCGCACACGGCGCATTGGGTCTCGGCTTCGCTCGGCACGAACGAATGTGGTGGTTTCTTTGGGGGCCCGCTCCCCTACAGCAAAGCCTCGATATCCGCTTCCAGCTTCTCCGGCTTGTCCGTCGGGCCATAGCGCCTCACCACGACGCCATCGCGCCCGATCAGGAACTTGGTGAAGTTCCATTTGATGCCCTTGGTGCCGAGCACGCCGGGGGCGCCGCTCTTGAGCCATTGGTAGAGCGGATCGGCGCGCGCGCCGTTGACTTCGATCTTGGCCATGAGCGGGAAGCTCACGCCGAAGTTGACCTTGCAGAAGCTCTCGATCTCGTCCGCCGTGCCCGG
>CANEVG010000179.1 GCA_947442095.1 Sphingomonadaceae bacterium | reverse complement strand
ATGCGACGCACTTCGTCAAGCCTGCTCCCCCTTCTCTGAAGAAGAGGCCCCCCCCGGTCTCACGTCAGGGCGTAGTACCGCACATGATTACCGTCCGGCCGCCGCTCGCCCACGCCGATGAACACATGCCGCGTCAGCCAGTCATGCGGCCCCTTGCTCGTCTCGAAGGTGGGCTGCCCGCGCAGATAGTATTCCGCGTGCGGCACCGGTGCGCCGCCCGCAAAGGCCCAATGACGCAACCGCTCCATCGTGCCGGGCTCACGCCCCCACAGGAAGCCCTTGTTTTGCATGTAGATCAGCGTGCCGTCATCGACTTCGAGCATGTAGCGCGCATCAAACACCGCCGTGTCGTCGGGCCGGAAGAAGGCATAGTCGCCACCCGAATTGGGCACGGCCTTGCCTTTGAGGCGCGGCCCCTCGAACTCGCCGCTGTCAACATAGACCGCGCTGCGCATTCCCCCTGTCGGCACATCGGGAATCGCCTGCACCCGAGTGAAGCGCAAAGTGCAGGCGAAAGCGAACTCCAGCCGCGGGTTGTCGAGAGTTGAAAAATCCATGATGCAGAAATCCTATAGTCGGCGCAAACCTAACCCAGACCCGTCCGCCCTGGGCTTGTCGAAGGGCCGATCTTCTCGTCGCGGACGCGCATGGTTCAAAGAAAAAGACAGTCCCTCGACAAGCTCAGGATAGACGGGGTTTGGTGCGCCGGTGGTTTCCTCAATAATTGCTCAGAATCGTCAGGCTCGGTCCGTCCAGAGGCTTGCCCGCTTTCACCTTGGCCAGTTCATCGCTGCGGGTCTGCTTTTGCTGGTCGATCAGATAAGAATGGATCGCATCGGCATCGCTGGGCGACAAAATGTCATCCCAGCGCGGCATTCCGCCCGCCACCAGCGCGCCGCCGAGCACGATCTCGCGAAACAGCTCATGCGTCCCCGGCTGCATCCGGCGCAGATCAGGCGTGATCGAGCGGTGCCGGTTGGCATGACAGATCGCGCAGTTGCCGAAGAACAGGCCCTGCCCGCGCGCAATCATCTCAGCATTCGCGCCCGCCACTTGCGTCGGCGGTTCGGGCGCCACTTCCAGCGGGGGCAGCAACGGCGGTTGGTTCACCTTGCCACCGCCCAGCCTGAACACCATAAGCCGGTTCATGTTGCCACGGTCATAGGCAGCCGAATAGCGCGGGACATAGGGGAAACCGCCCCCGCCCCACCCGGCCATGACCGCGATGTATTGTACGCCGTTCACCGTATAGGTCATTGGCGCAGCCATGATCGGCGTGCCCGTCTCGATCGTCTTGAGCACCCTGCCGGTCTTCGTCTCGCGCACAAACAGCTTGCCGCCGACGTTGCCGTGGATGAGCAGGCCCGAAGCAGTGGTGAGCACGCCGGCCCGATCCTGCCACCCGGCGGTATCGGCAGACCACACGGTCTTGCCGGTCAGTGGCTCAATCGCCCGTATCTGCGTCTTCGAAGGCTCGCGCAGCGCCTCCGCATAAGCGGGCAGCGCACGCACCGCCTCGGCCATCGGCGGCGGCAGCGTAGCAAGCGCGTCCTTCACATCGGGCGTAAAAATCAGCGCCGCATCGTTGTTCAGCCCCCGCGCCTTCAAGGGCTTCTGCCCCGGCGTCATGAAGATTAGGTTCCCCATGTCGAGCACGGCGGCATAATAGAGTCCGGTGGCCGGATCGAACGAGGCGGGATGCCAGTTGCGCGCGCCGGGCGTCGCCGGGAACACGATCTTCGGTCCGTCAGTGTAATCGCTCGCCGCACGGTCGGGAATCGGCTTGCCCGTCGCAGGATCGATGCCCTTGGCCCAGTTGATCCGGGCAATCGGGCTGGCCTTGAGCAGCTTGCCGCTCGCCCGGTCGATCACATAGAGGAAACCGTTCTTGGGCGCGTGGAGAATGACCGAGCGGTCTTGCCCGTCGATCTTCAGATGCGTCAGGATAAGCGGCTGGGTCGAGGTGAAGTCCCAGTCGTCGCCCGGCGTCTGCTGATAGTGCCACACCATCCGCCCGGTCTTAGGATCGAGCGCGACAAGGCTGCCGAGGTAAAGATTATCACCGCCTGCCGGGCTGCGCTTCGAGGTGGCGTAAGGCCCGCCATTGCCCGTGCCGACAAGCAGATAGCCCGTCTCTGAATCAAAAGCGATCGCATCCCAAGGCGCGCCGCCGCCGCCGATGTCCCAGCGGCTCTTGGGATCCCAGGTCCTGAGCGCAGCCTCAAGCTCGGGCGTTTCCTGCGGCCCCAGCGCCGGATCATGCGGTACCACATGCCAGCGCCAGCGCAGCTTGCCCGTTTCCAGATCGAGCGCGGTTACAGAGCCGCGAACGTCGTATTCGGCACCGGCCATGCCGATGACCACGACATCGCCCGCGATCTCGGGCGCGCCGGTGGAATTGTCGCCCTTCTTGCGGTTCTCGATGAAGTCGGTTTTCCAGACCACTGCACCAGTCTTGGCATCGAGCGCGTAGAGCCAGCCATCAAGCGCCGCGACATAGACCTTGCCGCGGGCCACCGCGACACCGCGGTTGACCATATCGCAGCAGGCCGTGCGGTTGAGTTGCATGTCGACCTTGGGCTCGAACGCCCAGAGCTGCTTGCCGGTCGCCGCGTCAAACGCATAAGCGCGGCCCGCAACGCCCGAGGTATAGAGCACCCCGCCAACCATGACCGGCGTCGCTTCCATGCCGCGCATGGTGCCCAGCTTGGCCTGCCAGGCGAGGCCGAGGTTGTTCACATTCTGCGCGTTGATCTGCGTGAGCGCGGAATGGTGTATCTTGCCCGGGTCTCCGCCCGGGCTGGTCCATTCGCTCCCCGCGCCCACTTGCGGCCCGGCCGCGCCCAGACTGCACGCCGCCAGAACTGCAAGCGCAAAACCTGCCAGCGCGCGCATCACAGCGCGTCCCACGGGCTTGGCATCCGATAGGGAACCGTGATGAAGTTGGCCTCGATCTGTTCGATCATCCCGTGATCGATCTTGAAAAGCTCGGAGATATAGAAGCTGTGCGGCCGCCGCACCGGGCTTTTGACCGTACGCCCATCGGTCAGCTGGTACTCATCGATCCGCCCTGAATGGTCGATGAAGCCATAGGCCAGCACGAGGCCCCGCTCCTCGTCCACCAAGGGAAAACGCCGCGCGCGCAGATCATCGTCATAGCGGTAGTTGCCCATGCGAAACTGCTCCTCGCAGCCCAGCGCCGATACCGGCACGATCTTCGCAAACTCCGGATTGCGCGTGGTCTGCACGCCGTTTTCGACCCGGTTGCACCCGGGATGAAACTTGGTGTGGATCGTCCCGTCGTTGCGCTGCAGTGTGTCGAAATAGCCGTCAGACAGCTTGATCATCTCGGCGCGTGGCACTGGCAAGACAACCTCGCGGTGGAGGATCGGCTTGTCCCAATAACGCGGATTCTCGAACTTGATGCCGCTGTCGGACTGGCGCACGATCAGCATCTCGCACTCGGCAATCTGCCCCGCATCATTGATCTGCAGCCGCAACGTGAAGGCCGATTCCTCGATCGCCTCAATCACCGTGCCGAAAAAGCCGACCTGTCCGGTCCGCGTGTCGGCAAAGCGCAACTGATAGTCGCCCAGCTTCTGGATCGTGCCCCACAAGCCGTCGCCGATCTCCAGCATCACGTTGTTTTCGCTGTGGTTTGCGTCCGTCGCCCAATCCAGCCTGGTGTGATCGCCCGCGTTCAGCGCGGCGAGGAACCCATCAAGTACAGCGTAAAGACCGATGCGGTCCATGATCTCTCCCATCAGGCTTTGACGCCCTTTCGAATCCGGCATACCGTATCAAATGTTATAATAAAAGGGGAGAGAGTCGATGGCGCGAACCGCCGCCGAACAGGCCAACCACGATCTCGTGATCGAGATGTACCACCAGGTCCTCATCGCCATGGATAGCAGCGCGGTGGACCGCTACATTTCGCCGGACTATATCCAGCACAGCATGCTCGCTCCGCCCGGCGTCGATGCGCTGAAGGCCTTTCTCGACGACGTGAGAGCCGGATCGCCCAATGCCAGGCAGACCATCCACCGGAGCTTTGCCGAGGGCGATCACGTGATCGTCCACACCCATGTCGTGCGTTGGCCGAATGATCCGGGCCTTGCCGTGGTCGATATCTTCCGCTGCGAAAACGGCAGAATCGTTGAGCACTGGGATGTGCTGCAGGAGGTGCCCGCCAATCCCGCAAACCCCAATTCGATGTTCTGAGAGGAGACCTTACGATGTATCGCGCCGTTCTTGCCGCCCTTGCCCTCCTCGCCGCGCCCATCGTCGCCCCTGCGGCCCACGCTAAAACCTGCAAGCTCACCCCAAAGCAGGTCGTCACCCAGTTCCTCCAAGAGTTCTACATGGAAAAGCAGGTGCGCTCGTCGTTCGAGAGGTCGGTCGATCCGGGCTATATCCAGCACAACCCCTATGCCCAGACCGGGCGCGAGGCAGCGATCACGTTCCTTGAAGGGTTCGTGAAGGGCAACCCCGGTCAGAAGACCCAGATCCACCGCATCATTGCCGATGGCAATCTCGTGGCGGCCCATAGCCACGGCTGGCAAGCAGACGGCACGCCCGAACAAAAGCGCGGCTTTGCCGTGGTCGATATCTTCCGTGTCGAAGGCTGCAAGATCATGGAGCACTGGGACGTCCTCAGCCCCGTCCCCGAAACCGCCGCCAACACCAACACGATGTTCTGAGGGACAGGCATGCGCTTTACCGACAAATGCGTCGTGATCCTTGGCGGCAACGCCGGGATCGGTCTTGCCGCCGCGAAGTTGTTTGCTGCGGAAGGCGCGAAACTGGCGCTGACCGGGCGCAACAAGGAAACGCTCGCCGCCGCTGCCGAGGTTTGCCACGCGCTCGGCATTGTCAGCGACATGGGCGATGTCAGCCAGACCAGGGCCGCTCTCGCCGAGATCGAACATGCGCTCGGCGGGATCGATGTGCTCTTCGTCAATGCCGGGGTGGGCGGATTTGCGGCGATCCCAGAAGTCACCGAGGAATTCTGGGACAGCATTCATCAGGTCAACTTGCGCGGCGCGTTCTTTGCGATCCAGCAGGCCTTGCCGCTGATGCGCGATGGCGGCTCCATCGTCATCACCGGTTCGATTGGCTCGGAACTCGCGCTGGCCGGCAACGTGGCTTACGCGTCGGCCAAAGCGGGCCTGCGCGCCATGGCCCGCACCGTCGGCAAGGAACTCCTCCCCCGCCACATTCGCGTCAATATGGTCAGCCCCGGCCCGACCGAGACCGAAATATTTAAGCGCGGCGCGAGCGAGGCCGAAATCGAAGCCACTCGCCACACGCTCGGCTCCGTCGTCCCGCTGGGCCGCATGGGTGAGGCCGAGGAAGTCGCCCGCGCCGTCCTGTTCCTCGCCAGCGCGGAAGCGAGTTTCATCAACGGTGTCGACCTCTACGTCGACGGCGGCTGCGTTGAACTGAGCTAGAAATGAACTGCCCTCTCGCCTTTTGGGGAGAAGGTTGGGAGAGGGGGCAATCGGTGCCACCTTTCGGCTAAAGCGCCGAAGGCACCCCATCGAGCAGCAAGGTTTTTATCTCCAGATAGGGCAATAGCCCCTCCGGCCCGCCCTCACGCCCGATGCCCGATTGCTTGAACCCGCCGTAAGGCAGACCGAAATCCATGCGCAGCCCGTTCTGCCCGAAGCTCCCGGCGCGCACGCGGCGGCCGATGCGATAGGCCGCATCCACATCCTGCGTCAGCACCGAACCATTGAGCCCGAACTGCGAATCGTTGGCAATGCGGATCATGTCCTCTTCGTCCTCGGCCGGGATCAGGCTGAGCACCGGGCCGAAGATTTCCTCCTGCGCTATGCGGCTGTCATTCGGCACACTGGCGAACAGCGTCGGCTCGATGAAAAAGCCCTGATTCAGGTGCGCCGGACGCGCTCCACCGGTGACGAGATCCGCCACCTTGCGGCCTTCGGCGATATACATCTCAACCCGGTCGCGCTGCCGCTCCATCGCCAGCGGGCCAAGCTGCGTCGCCGGATCGCCAGAGTGACCAATGACGACGGCCTTCATTTCGGCGGCAATCGCCTCGGCCAGTTCATCATGCCGCGCGCGCGGCACGATCACGCGGCTGAGCATGGCGCAGACCTGGCCGCTCATCAGCGTGATCGTTCCGCTGAGCATCTTGGCCGCAATTTCAATCGGGAAGTCATCGCGCACAATGGCGGCGGACTTGCCGCCCAGTTCCAGCGTGCAGCGCGCGATTCGCTCGCCGCAGACCGAGGCGATGCGCTTGCCCGCCACGGTCGATCCGGTGAAGGTCACCTTATCAACGCCGTGGTTGCACACGAGATGGTCGCTCGCGTCGCGGTGCCCGGTCACGAGGTTCACCACCCCCGGCGGCAGCCCGGCTGCGTCCGCTGCCTCGGCAATGATATAGGCTTCCAGCGGGGTCTCGGGCGAAGGCTTCATGATCACCGGGCACCCCGCCAGCAGCGCATAGGCCACCTTGTTGGCCATGATCCCGAACGGCCCGTTCCACGGCGCAATCGCCGCCACCACGCCAACCGGCTCGTGAACCACCAATCCCGCCGCCGCGCCCATGCTTGGACGCTGCTGCACGAACGCGAAGCCCTCGGCAAACCCAGCAATCTGCTCCAGCACCGCGACTGACCCCGCGTGCATCGGCCCGGCGAAGCTCGCGAGCCCGCCCATCTGCGCGGTCCACGAACGAGCAAGCTCGTCCACCCGCCCCTGCAGATGCACGACCATGCGCCGAAATGCGGCGATGCGCTCGGCAGGCGGCGTTGTCGGCCAGGGACCACGATCGAACGCCGCACGCGCTGCGGCGACTGCCGCGTCCATGTCCGCCGCGTCCGCCTCGGCCACGCGGGCGACAACCTGCTCGGTGTCGGGCGAGATCAGATCGATCAGCCGCCCGCTGTCCGCTGTCACCCAATGGCCGCCGATATAGAGCTGTTCGGGATGAGCAATGGAAACGCCTGCGGGAAGCAAAGTCATCACAGGGTCTCCAGAGCCATGGGGGGAAGCGCGCATTCGACCTTCTCGATCCTGCCGCCCTTTATCATGTAGAAAATGAACTGGCGGATTTCCTGCACCACGCCGGCCTCGATCGGGAAGAACCCGGTCGCACCCTTCGCATCAAGCGCTTCGCGCGTCAGGTCCTTCTTTGCCGCGATCCGCACGATGGCATCGATCGCAGTGCAGGT